>JANNUK010000042.1:0-5289 GCA_031395155.1 Chloroflexota bacterium
CCTGCCGGCCCCCGACATCGGCGGAACCACCCTCGATGGCCGCCCGCTGCGCCTGAGCGACTTTCGCGGGCGGCCGGTGATCGTGAACTTCTGGGGTCCCTCGTGCGAACCGTGCCTGCGCGAGTTTCCGCTTCTCGCGGCGAAGGCAGCGGAGCATGCTGGCGAGGGGCTCGTGATCGTCGGCGTGCTCATGGGCGATCCACCGGAGCCCGCCCGACAGTTCGTCGCGGAATTCGGAGCGACATGGCCGACGGTAGTGGACCCGGACGGTTCGATCCGGGCCGCGTATCGCGTGGCCGCGCGGCCGCAGACGTATTTCATCGACCGCGACGGGATCCTGCGCTCGATCCAGATCGGCGAGGTCGTGGAGGCCGACTTCGAGCGCCAGTACGCGCGGATCGCGGCGCCGTGAGGCCCCGCGGACCTCGATGAGCGAATCGCCCGCCGCAATCCGGATCGAGGGGCTGGTCAAGCGCTACGGCGAGCGCGAGGTGCTTGCAGGGGTGTCCCTGGACGTTGCCGCGGGCACGATCGTGGCCCTGCTGGGACCGAACGGCGCGGGCAAGACCACGACGGTCGAGATCGTCGAGGGCTACCGAAGCGCCGACGCGGGACGAGTGGAGGTCCTCGGGATCGACCCCGGCCGCGGTGGCCCAGCCCTGCGCGCCCGTGTCGGGATCATGCTCCAGGGCGGTGGCGTCGACCCGCGGGCACGGCCGCTGGAGCTGCTGCGGTTCTTCGCCGCGCTCCACGATGGCGCGGACGATCCCGATCGACTACTGGAACTGGTCGGCCTTGGTGCCGTGGCATCAACGCCCTACCGACGACTTTCCGGCGGTGAGCGTCAGCGACTGGCCCTGGGCCTGGCCCTCGTCGGACGGCCGGAGGTCCTGATCCTCGACGAACCGACGGCCGGCATGGATCCAGAGGCAAGACGCGCGACCCGCACTCTGGTGGCGAATCTACGCGACGAGGGCCGCGCGATTCTCCTGACGACCCACGACCTGGCCGATGTCGAGCGCCTTGCCGATCGAGTGGCCATCCTGCACGAGGGCCGGATCGTCGCCGAGGGCAGCCTCGACGAGATCACGTCCGCGCGGCCCGGCGGTCGCGACATCCGGATCCGCACCGAGCCCGGGCTCGATCTCGCCGGCCGCGAATCACTGGCGTCCGCGCTGGGCCCGGGCGTCTCCGTGGTGGACGACGGGGACGCCGGATCCGGTCGTCAGGCCATCGTCGGAACCCACGGGGATCCGGCGTCCGTCGCCGCCATCGCAACGTGGGCGGCCGATCAGGCCATCCAGCTCGTCGAGCTGCGCGTCGCCGGCGCGTCGCTTGAAGATCGCTACTTTGAGTTCACCGGCACAACGAGCTCGACCGACGCCCCGACGGAGACCGCGCGATGAGCCAACCGGCAGGGCCGGCCCGCGCGCTCCGCGCCCTCATCGGCATGGAGCTCCGCCTCGCGAGCCGGCGGGCGGAGAACGTGCTCGTGACGATTGTCGTCCCGGCCACCGTGCTGGTGTTCTTCTCGGCGGTCGACGTCGCCCCCCAGGCCAACCGACCGCTCGTCCAGTTCCTCCTGCCGGGAACGGTGGCGCTCGCGATCATCGCGACGAGCCTCGTGAACCTCGGGATTGCCACCGCCTACGAGCGCTCGTACGGGGTCCTCAAGCGCCTCGGCGGCGCACCGGTGGGACGGACCACGGTGATCGTCGCCAAGCTCGTCGCGGTCGGGCTCATCGAGCTCCTCCAGCTCGTCCTCCTGCTCGCGATCGCAACAATCGTCCTTGGCTGGCGGCCCGCCGCGCCGACGGAGCCGCTGCTCGTCGCAATCGGCCTGATCCTCGGCACCGCAACGTTCGCGGGCATGGGGCTCGCGCTGGCCGGCTCCCTGCGCGCCGAAGCGACGCTGGCGATCGCGAATGGGCTGTTCCTCGTGTTCCTCATGCTCGGCGGCATCGTGCTCCCCGTCGACCACCTGCCCGGCGTGCTCGCCGACGTCGCGGCCGCACTACCTGCGGGTGCGCTTTCGGCGGTCCTGCGGGCCGGGTTCGGCGAAGGCGGTTCGATCGCTGGCCCGCTGGTCGCCCTGGCCGTCTGGGCGATCGTCTCGGTCGTCGCCGCGGTGCGCTGGTTCCGCTGGGAGTAGAACTTCGCTCCCGGCTGCCCGAGTCATCGCCAACGAGCAGCGTCCCCCCAGTCGACGGAGCGCGCCGCATCGTCCGCGCGGACGTCGCCCACATGGTCGAGATGGAGGTGCCCGAGCAGCTCGCCGGACTGATCCTCGACCTGGTCGGGCGGCTCGGAGCCTGGGGCTGACGAAAGCCGGGTGCTCCGGCGGATCAGGCGTCGATAACGATCGACCCGCGTGTAACTCCGAAGATCACGGTCGTGAAGAGACCGACCGCCTCACTGTCGGATAGGCCGGCGCGGGTCACCGATCGCCAGGACTCGAACGCCATCGAGTGTTGCAGGACGCTGTGCACCATCGATCGCACGCGGTCGTCTCTGATCGCAAGTCCGTCGGCGAGCGCCTCGAACAGGCTGGCGATCCGCAGCTCAAAGAGGTCGGGCTCGGTCGACGGCGGCAGCGTCGGATCGATGTCGAAGAGAACGTTCCGGAGCATCCGTTCGTTCGTCCGGTACCAGCCGTAGAGCTCGGCCAGCCCAAGGCGCAGGCGATCGCTCGCATCCGGAACCGCTGCCCACGGACCCGGTTCAGGCATGCCAGTGACGTGGATCCCGTGCTCGGTACACGCCTGGTAGAGCGCGTCCAGCTCTGGGAAGTGAGCGTAGACCGTATGCCGTTGGACGCCCGCGCGCTCGGCGATGGCTCGGACGGTCGTCCTCGACGGGCCGATCGTCGCGTGCAGCTCGAACGCCGCGGCGGTGATCCGCTGACGTGTGTACTCGACCGATTGCAGGCGCCGACTCATCCGATATGGGCGACCATTCGCAGATCGAGTCTGTTGCTCACGCATGTGCACTCAAAGTATTGACGACATCCATCGTGGAGCGCTACCCTCCGACTGTGCTATCCATTGCACACGATTGTGCAGTGATTGTCACACAGTCGAGGTGCAACATGGCGGTGGTCGAGCGAATGCGATTCCTGGTCCAGCCCGGCAGCGGCGACGTGATCTGGGATGGGCCGATCGGGACGACGGTCAAGGTGTCGAACGAAGCAACGGCCGGAGCGCTCTCGATCTGCGAGATGCCGGTGGCCGCCGGGTTCATGGTGCCGCCGCACACGCATCACGACACGGACGAGTGGTCGTATGTCCTCGAGGGTCGGATCGGGGCACGGGTGGGCGACGAGGAGTTCAATGCCGAGGCCGGATCGTGGATCCTCAAGCCGCGCGGTCTGATGCACACCTTCTGGAACGCGGGCCCGGATGCGGCTCGGATCATCGAGCTCCTCACGCCCGGTCGTTTCGAACAATTCTTCCGTCGCTCGGTCGATCTTGCCGCGCGCGACGAACTGACCGACGAGGTCATGGAGGCCCTGGCCACCGAATACGGCACGACGGTTTCGATGGACTGGGTCGAGGACCTGTCTTCCCGGTACGGCCTTGTGGTCACCATCTGAGAATCTGGCCATCGAGGGAGGCCGCCCCAGGAAAAGAGCGAACCCCGGGTGGTCGGGCCCGGGGTTCAGGTGAAGGCGTATTGGTTGCGGGGGACGGATTCGAACCGCCGACCTTCGGGTTATGAGCCCGACGAGCTGCCGCTGCTCCACCCCGCGACCTCGCATTGTAGGGACTTGGCGCCGAACGGTCAAACGCAAGGAACGCCACCCGTTCGCCCCGTGCGCACGGTCAGGTCGACGACGTCGCATGAACCACCGGCTGCACGGCGATCTACGGAGCGTACAGCCAGTCGGTAAAGGCAAAGTTCTTGCCCAGGGTCTTGGGTGGCACGCCACGGTACGAGGTCCCGTACCGAGCGTCGATGAGCCATGGTTGCCAGCGGTCGTCCCCCTCCGCCGGGTAGGCGGCAACCTCGACGAGCCAGCGAACGGCCCGACGCAGCGCGGAATTCTCCCAGCTCCACGCCGGGTAGCCGGCCTGGTAGAGGAGCTCGGCCTGAAGGACCGCGCCCTGAAGCGCCTCCCAGACGTAGTTCTCCTTCGGCGGGGGCCACACATATGGACCCCCACGACGCTGATCGTCGGGAAGAACGCCGTCGATGTCGTTCCCGTCTCGAGTGCACCCGGTCGGGTTGATGCCGACCGGCTTGGCCGGATCGCACTGCCAACTGAGATCGCCAAATTTGAACCCGGCATACGAGGCTCCGTTGCCGAGCCAGCCGTGGAACACCGCTGCCTGGCGCTCGAGTTGCGCCGAATCGCCCAGGTAGCGGGCGGCGGCGATCCGTGCTGCGCCCGCGTGCGTACCCCAATTGTTCGGTCGCCCCTCCGCGGTGCTCACCAGGGTGTCGCCGTCGAGGACCTTCGAAAAGAGCGAGCGCAACCAGGGTCGGAAGACATCGTTGTCGAAGGTCGGGTCCGCACTGCGCACGTCGATGAGGTCCGCCGCGATGACGAACCCCGACAGGTTCCGACCCAATGCCAATGTCCGTCCGCCGGATTCCGTTCCCACGACCGCCTTGAGTCCGTCGAGGACGGACGTGCGCATCGTGTTGTCGCCCGTCCGGCCGTAGACAAGGGCGCGCGCGAGGATGACGAGGTCCGCCTCCGAATCCTGCGCCGAGAGCTTCGGTGTGGCCGAACGCCCGGCGACCTCCACGACCCAGTTCCAGGCCGCACCGGATGTCGGCAGCATGAGCAACTCGGAAGGGGACACCAGGAGGTAGCTCGACGCGGCACGCGGCGGCACCGGCGCGAACGACGGGCGTGGCGTCGGTTGTGGGGCTGGCGGGCTCGGTCGGATCGTGGGCGGCGCCGATCCCGGCGCGATGAACCCCGGCGCGGTGGACCCCGGTGCGGTGGACCCCGGGCTCGCGGAGGGGGAGCCTGGTCCGGAGGTCGCGCCCCCGGACGCCGGGTCGGACGAGGCCGTGCCTGGGACCGCGGTCGCCGTCGGGGGCACATCGATCACAGGGGACTCAACGGGCGCCAGAGCTTGACGGCGTTCCTCGACCGGGTCGACGAAAACGCCCTGGCCAACCGCGATGAGGATCAGGGAGGCGATCGGAACGAGGACGACGGCGATCCCGGCGCGCCGCGCGCGTGACGATCCGGCGCCTGATTGACTCGCGTCGTGCCGGTGTGGAGACGGACCCATCGAGGCGGGTGACCTCGATCGGCGCGCCGCCTCGTCATCC
>JANNUK010000063.1:0-2223 GCA_031395155.1 Chloroflexota bacterium
CTGTGACGGTTAGGCCGAAGTCCACGGCCGGCCCGGCGTCTTTGCGCAAAGACGGGACCGCCCAACGCGCACCGTTTCGCCGCGTGCTGGTTGCCAATCGGGGCGAGATCGCGCTACGGATCATCCGAGCAGCGCGGGACCTGGGCATGGAGACGGTCGCCGTCTATTCCGATGCGGACGCGCTGAGCGCCCACGTGCGCGCTGCCGATCTCGCCGTCCGTCTCGGTCCCGCTCCCGCCGGCGAGAGTTACCTGCGCGCCGACGCCGTCCTCGCCGCGGCCATCAGGACGGGCGCCCAGGCAATCCATCCCGGCTACGGGTTCCTCTCCGAGCGTGCTTCCTTCGCTCGGGCAGTGGAAGACGCCGGGCTGGTCTTCGTCGGGCCATCGTCGGCGGCGATCGGCGCCCTCGGGGACAAACTTGCCGCCCGTCGGCTTGCCCATGAGGCGGGAGTGCCAGCCGTGCCGGGAACGCTCGAGCCGGCGCCGGTGGATCGGCCGGACCAGGTCGATGCCGTGATCGCCACGGCCATCGAGATCGGGTTCCCCCTCCTCGTGAAGGCGGCGGCCGGGGGCGGCGGACGGGGCATGCGCCGGGTCGAGCGTGCCGAGGACCTGCCGGCGGCCCTGACAGCGGGTTCCGCAGAGTCGGCATCGGCCTTTGGCGACGGCTCGGTGTATCTCGAACGTGAGATTCGTCCCGCGCGGCACATCGAGGTCCAGGTGCTCGGGGATACCGCTGGCACGGTTGTGGCATTGGGTGAGCGTGACTGCTCCCTCCAGCGACGGCACCAGAAGCTCGTCGAGGAATCTCCGGCGCCGGGGCTGACGGCGGAGGAGCGCCGCGACCTTCACGAAATGGCCGTGCGCCTTGCCCGGACGGCCGGCCTGACAAACGCCGCAACGGCTGAATTCCTGTTCGATGCCCAGCGCCGGTTCTGGTTCCTCGAAGTCAACACGCGCCTCCAGGTGGAGCACGGGGTCACTGAGCTCGTGACCGACATCGATCTTGTCCGGGAGCAGTTCTGGATCGCCGCCGGGCGACCCCTCGGCGCGGACGTGATTGCAGCAGCCGAGGCGGCCCGCCACCCACGGCGCCATGCAATCGAGGTCAGGATCGCGGCCGAGGATCCGGCCAGGGGCTTCGCTCCGGCGCCAGGCCGGATCGGTCGCTGGACGATGCCGAGCGGCCCCGGGGTGCGCGTCGATACCGCCGTCGAATCGGGCAATCGTGTCCCGCCCGACTACGACCCGCTGATCGCCAAGCTCATGGTGGCCGACACCACCCGTGAGGGAGCGATCGCCCGGTTGAGGCGGGCGCTGGACGAGTGCGAGGTGACCGGGATCCAGACCACGCTGCCGTTCCACCGATTCGTCGCCGACCACGTCGGGTTTGCCGCGGGCGAGCTGTCCACCGATTGGGTAGGGGAGCACTGGGACGTCGTTGCGACCGGCCTCCGATCCGACGCCCTCGCCGTCGCGAGCCGTGTCGCCGCAGAAGCGGTCTGGGCCGGGGCCGGACATCCGGGCGTGGCAGACGCCGAACGAGGCGACCCGGCACGTCCAACCGCCTGGCGGCAGGCCGCTCGCGAAACGGCCCGAGACCGATGGCCCCGGTGAGTCGGAGGCCCCTCCGGGTGGGACCCGCGGCCGCGGCCAGCCATCCCGGCGACGCGGTGGTCGACCTGTCGCCCGATGACGCGCTGACCGTTGAGCCCTTCGGCGAGGGACGCTGGTCGCTTCACGATGCGACGGGCCGGGATCACCGGGCCCTGCTCGGCAAGGTCCTTGCGGGGCAGACCGGCAGGATCGTCGAAGTCGTCGTGGCCGGCTGGCGCTTCGAGCTGGCAGTGGACGACGCCGCGCGGGCCGGCCTGGTCGAGCGAGCCCAGCGCACCGACAACGCACAGCAAGGTGGCGGGCCGTTGGAGGTACGTGCCATCATCCCGGGGCGGATCATGGAGATCTCGGTGGCCGTGGGTGATGCCGTGGCCGCCGGCCAGCAGCTCCTCGTCGTGGAGGCGATGAAGATGCAGAACGAACTCCGCGCGCCGCGCGCGGGCACAGTCGAGCGGATCGTTCCAGGGATCGGTGACACGATCGACCTGGGCGACCTGCTCGTCGTGATCGGCTGACCGCATGCCAGACAAGCTCGATCGAGATCGGAAGCGCTGGCGCGAGACGACCCGCGCCCGGGCCCTGGAGGGGGCGCCGGAGCGGCGCG
>JANNUK010000091.1:0-4645 GCA_031395155.1 Chloroflexota bacterium
CCGCCGGAGTGGGCGATCAGGACGATCCGCGTGCAGCCGCTCGCTTCCAGCGCCTGGACGGTCTTCGCGATCTTTGCCCGGATGTTCGCGGCCTGGACCCGATCCGCGACGAGGATTCGCAGATCGCCGAACCAGTCGTTCAGGAACCAGTCGAGCTTCTTCTTCGCCAGTCCCTCCTGGAGCGGCTTGATCGGGATGAGGTCGAGGAAGGAGGTCAGGCTGTAGAGGATCGGCGCGCCAATCGCCGCCACCCGGACAAAGGCACGGACGAGCACGTTCTCGAGCTTGACCCAGATCCCAGTCTGGCCGTTCTCGGCGAGTCCGGCAAAGACGCCGGTCACGATCCGCGTGAACTCGCCCTGGTGGAACAGCCAGCCGAGGACCTCGCGAGCCCCCGGCGGGTCGAGGTCCTTCGCCCACCAGGCCTCGCTGAGCAGCCACTGCTGCTCGGGGTACGAGACGCAATCGGTGCCGTTCGTCGGATCGCCGAGGCAGATCGGCGGCACGGACAGGGTGATCACCGGCACGGTGGCGCCGCTGAAGTCGATCTGGGCGCGACGCACCGGATCGAGCCGTTGATCGTGCTGGATCTGCCACTCGCGCACGGCACGCACGATCGGGGCGCTCCACTCCAGCAGGGTCTCGCCCGGCTCCTGACCGCCGATCCCATGGACGAAGACAACGCCGATCATGTGCGGCGCCGGCGCATCATCCTTCGCGGGCTTTCCACGACGCCCGACCACGTCGCGAACCTTGTCGAGGCCCGTCCTGGCCTCCTGCGCAGGCTTTGCGCGTTGCTCGCGCAGGGCGATGTCGGCGTCGGACGGCTCGGGGTCTGACCGGAAGATCGGCACGGCGTAGCTGTACCACTGTGTCGTCTCGGGAGCGTCTCGGGTCGCGCCACGGCACGGACTGGCATACTTGGCGCTCTCCCGCGCCTCGACCGTGGCGGTCATCGTCTCTGTGAGGTCCGTCCCGTGACATTCCGCCGCAACCAGCGCCTCGATCCGTCCCAGGTCAGCGACGTCCGCGGGCGGCGCATGTCCGGCGGTCGCGGGATCGCGGTCGGCGGCGGCGGGCTCGGGCTGATCGTCGTCATCGTCTACGTGCTCCTCGGTGGCGATCCCGGACAGCTCGGCAGCGTCCTCGGGCCGGGTGGCGCGGGCGGGCCGGGTTCGGTCCTGGAGCCCGGCCCCGACGGCAGCTCAAAGATCGACGATTGCCTGACCGGTGCCGACGCCAACGCAAGGGCCGACTGCCGGATCGTCGGCTTCGTCAACAGCATCCAGGCCTTCTGGACCGACGAGTTCGCAAGCGTCGGTGAGGCCTACGAGCCGGCCCGGACGGTCCTCTTCTCGGACGCCGTCGACACCGGATGCGGCGCTGCCAACTCGCAGGTGGGTCCGTTCTACTGTCCGGTCGACCGGCGTGTCTACATCGACCTCGGCTTCTTCGACTCGCTCCAGGAACGGTTCGGGGCGAGCGGGGGTCCGCTCGCCGAGGCGTACGTGATGGCCCACGAGTACGGCCATCACATCCAGAACCTGACGGACGTGCTCACGCCGGGCGGAGGCGGCAGCGGGGCCGAGAGCCGCGCCGTCCGAACGGAGCTCCAGGCCGACTGCCTGGCCGGGGTCTGGGCGAACCATGCCTCGGCCACCGGGTACCTCGAGCCGCTCAGCCGAGCCCAGATCAACCAGGCGCTCGATGCCGCGGCGGCGGTCGGCGACGACCGGATCCAGTCACGGACCCAGGGCCAGGTGGATCCCGAGGGGTGGACCCACGGCTCGTCGGCGCAACGCCAGGAGTGGTTCCTCGCCGGCTATGAGCAGGGCGCGACGGCCGACTGCGACACGTTCGCCGCGGACCTCTGACCGTCGGCCGGGCTGCTCACCCGGGCCGCGTTCCCAGCGAGGAACCGGATCCCGCCGTACGATCGGACCGATCGGAGGTTCGGACATGGCGGGTCAGGCGAGAATCGGCGACGACGGTGGCACGGGCCTTCGCGGTCGGGCGACCTTCGATCGCCTCGACCGGCGGATCACCGCAGCGCTGGCACGGGCCGGCGTCCCGGTCCTGCGAATCGGGCTCGGGGTCGTCTTCCTGTGGTTCGGCGCGCTGAAGTTCTTCCCCGACCTCAGCCCCGCTCAGGATCTGGCAACGCGCACGATCGATCAGCTCACCTTCGGGATCGTGGGCCCGTCCGTGTCGCTGCCGGCACTCGCCGCCTGGGAAAGCCTGATCGGCATCGGGCTCATCACCGGCCGTTTCCTCCGGGCGACGCTCCTGCTGCTCGCGGTCCAGATGCTCGGGACCCTGACGCCGCTCGTCCTCTTCCCAGCGGACACGTTCAGCCAGTTCCCGATCGCCCCAACGCTCGAAGGCCAGTACATCATCAAGAACGTCGTGCTGATCGGTGCGGCGATGGTCGTCGGCGCGACGGTGCGCGGCGGGGGGCTGGTCCCGGAGCGCGACGGCGAATCCGGAGACGGCTCACGGTGAGTCCCGAGCGAACGCCCAGCGAGTTCACAGGTTGACCCGTCACGGTGATCCCGTGAACAACCTGCCTCCCCTGCCGGCGACGGCACCTGAACCCTTCGAGCGTGTCGCGCGTGGACGGAAGCGGCTGCGTCCCTCTCGAGGGCGCGCTCCGCGCGGTCCACATCCACTTCAAGATCCGGACCGATCCGGACGCCCCGTCGGGTACGATCTTCACCTCGCAGCTGTACTTCGACGATGCGTTCACCGACGGGGTCTACGGCGCGGCGCCGTATTCGAGCCGGGGTGCCCGGACCACGCGAAACGAGAACGACGGGATCTACGGACAGGGCGGCGACCAGCTGCTCGTGCCGGTGTTCGCGGATGGGGTCGGCGGCTACGCGGGGACCTTCGAGATCGGGATCCAGCTCGACTGACGGGCTTGGCGCCAGCCCGGCTTGTCACGGTCAGCCGGCTACTGTCATCGCGAAGTCCGGGCGAAGGAGGAACGGCGGCAGGAACGCCGGGATGTTCGAGAAGGGCAGGACGTCGGGGTGCAGTTCGATGCCCAGGGACGTTGCCATGAACCGGCGCCGAGCCTGGATTCGGGCCCAGGCATCCGGGTAGGCGGCGGCAAACGCCGCACGCAGTCCATCGTCGGCAAGCGCGATCCCGTCCTCGATATTCGTCGTGAAGTAGTCCGTGCCGGTCGCCGGGATGATGTCGACTTGGAAAACCATCCCGGACTTGAGCTCAGTGGTGGATCCGGGCCCGATCGGCGAGTTGACCCATTCGTCGAGGTGCAATTGGTGACCTGGGTTCAGGAAGATCCCGAAGAACGGGTCACCGAGCCGGCGGGCGACGATCTTGTGCAGGGCGCTCCCGACCTGGCCGACGTGAAGCGCGCCGTACCACTCCGCCACGGCTTCGAAGTACGGCCCCACCAGCCGATCGACGTAGTCGCGGATCGGCTCCGGAAGCTCCGCCGCATCCTCGACGACGAAGCCGGCCCGGCAGTTGAGCGCGCCCCAGATCCCGAATGCGGTCGTGAACCGGTCGCCGCGTTCGATCGGCCGATCGGCCGGGCTCAGCAGGCCGAAGGTCGCGCGCGGGCCGGCCGTCAGCATCAGGTGGCAACTCAGCGGCATGCCGTTCCACTGGAGCAACCGCACGGCCTCGTGCTCGGTCATCCCGGGCCGGAGGCCGCGCAGGAGATTGAGGACACCGTTCGACGTCTGGCACGCGGCCCACTCGAACGCCGCCAGCTGTTCGACCTCGTTGATGATCCGCAGGCCGTCGCCGGCGGCGATGAGCAGGTCGCCGGCGTTCTCGACGAGTCCACCCGGCCCGGTCAGCGCACGCAGCTCGTCGACGATGAACGCGGGCACCTCGAGCGTCTCCCGTCGCGCATACGTCTTCCAGCCGATCACGCCCACTCGGCGGCCCGGCCCGATCCCTTCGTCCCCGAGAATCTCGGCCAGCGGTCGGGATCGGTCGCGGGGCTGGCCGGGCAGGCTCAGCTCCTGGAACAAGTGGCGGCGCATCGGGAGCGGGGCGGCGCCGGCGGTCCCCCAGCACTCGTTGCCGACCAGGATCGCCGGCTCGCCCGTCGGGTCGACCACAAGGATCGCCTCCTCGAAGCGGGGGTCGAATCCCGTGAGGAACGAGAGGTTGGCGCTGTGCTCGCGGTCCGCATAGATGACGAGGCGGTCGTAGCCACGCTCGTCCATCCGCGCCCGCAAGCGCTCGAGGCGCTCCGCGTACATCGCCGCCGGGATCTGCGGCATCGCGGCAGGCATCCCGAAGTCGGGCAGCTCGATCTCGGCCAGGCGCGCGGTCGGCATCGTCATCGGTCTCCCTCGGTCGGTCGTCGTTCAGTCGGTCGTCGCTCAGTCGGTCAATCCTGGGCCGGCGTCCACGGGCGCGCCTCCGACGCGCCGCGCTCGACCACGTAGAAGCGGTCCGCCTCCACCCGCAGCCATGGTCCCAGCTCGCCGTCCGGCCACTGGACGCGCACCTCGGCGCTCTCGGACGGCCCGAGGCCGGCGTGCACCCAGCCCAGCTGCCCGCCGACGTGGCCGCCACCCACCGTCAGCTCGCGCCGCTGGATCGCGTCGCCGACCTTGACCTCGATCCACGCACCAATGGCGTCCCGGTTCGGGTTCGG
>JANNUK010000119.1:0-4005 GCA_031395155.1 Chloroflexota bacterium
AGCGCCGCGTCGTGAGCGTCCTGTTTGCCGACCTCGTCGGGTTCACGACGCTCGCGAAGGCCGGGACTCCGAGGATGTTCGAGCGACGTTGACTCGCTATTTCGACTTGTCTCGCGAGGTCATCGAGCGCTATGGCGGGACTGTCGAGAAGTTCATCGGCGATGCGGTCATGGCGGTGTGGGGCGCTCCAACCGCCCAGGAGGATGACGCCGAACGGGCAGTCCGGGCTGCCCTCGACCTGGTCGACGCCGTGCGCGCTCTTGGGCCGGGGATCCAGGCGAGGGCGGGGGTGCTCACCGGCGAGGCGGCGGTCACGATCGGGGCCACGAACCAGGGGCTCGTTGCCGGTGACATCGTGAACACCGCGTCCCGCCTGCAGTCCGCCGCCCAGCCGGGAACCGTCCTGGTGGGCGAGTCGACCCAGCGTGCGGCCCTCAGGAGCGATCGCCTTCGAAGCGGCGGGTGATCAGGCTCTGAAGGGCAAGGCGGCACCGGTTCCAACGTGGCGCGCCGTGCGCGTCGTGGCCCAGCGCGGTGGCCGCGGCCGGAGCGACAGCCTCGAGGCCCCGTTCGTCGGCCGCGACGAGGATCTGCGCCTGCTCAAGGACCTCTCCATGCAACGACCCGTGCGTGGATGGCGCAACCTGAAGACGGCCTGGGACGAGGCGCTGGCCTCGATTGACATGGCGATTCTCCTGGACCGCACCGAGCCGGAGGTCCAGGCGGCTGCCGAGGGGGCGCGGGCGATCCTGACCCGCCTCGGTGCGCGGCCGTTCCTGGAACGGCTGGATGCGGCGATGGCATGGGCCGACGAGATCCCCGATCGCCAGGCGGCGGGAAATCGATCTACTTCCCCGGGGGCAGCGCCGACCGAATTGCCCGTGGGACCTGCCGGCTAGTCCCGGGGCTCGAGCACGAGCACCGGGATCACACGCGACGTCTGGGACGGGTACGCGCCGATCCCGGGGTGATTCGCGGCATGGAGCGCCCACAGGCGCTCGCGCTCCTCGCCTTCCACCACGCGCGCCCGTGCCTGGATCCGCCGCCGATCCACCTCCACCGTGACCGTCGGCTGGGCCACCACGTTCCAATACCAGGCCGAGTGCTGGGCCGCTCCATCATTCGTGGCGGCGATCACGAATCGCTCCCCGTCACGAGTGAAGGCCACCGGGTTCGTCCGCGGCTGACCGCTCCGGGCTCCGGTGGTGGTCAGGACGAGCGCATCGCGCCCCACGTAGTTCCCCGTCACCGCATGCCCGTGCTCGCGGATCTCCGCGATCAACGCGTCCATGTAGGCGCGGAAGTCCGGATCGACCCGACCCGACTCGGCCGTAGAGTCGCCGCTCGTCGTCACCCGACCGTCCAGATGAAGATCGGTTCCGAGGAGGCGCTCAACGTACGACCCGCCAGCAGGTTCTCGGGGGCGATGCCGTACATGCTCACCTAGATGTCGAGACCGGTCTTGAGATGGCCGACCCAGATCGAGTTGGCCGTGATCCGGTACTTCGCGTTGAGGGCGCAGCACTCGACACGGTACTCCTCAAGCTCCTCGGACAGGCATCGGGTGCCACGACCCGGGCCCGATGCACGTTACCGGTCGCGGATCTCGATCCGGTTGGACGGGGCGAACGCGAGCAGGTCCGGCGCGCCGACGAGCTGCATGATGGCGGGCTCCCAGACATAGCCGCCCGGTGTGACGATGCGTGCCAGGTAGCGCATCCGCGCCACCCCGCCCAGCTTTGGGACATTCGCGACGCAGAAGGTGACCTCCTGTCCGAGGACGCTGGATGGCGAGGACCATGTCCCGCCGGGCTCCTCGCCGAACCAGCCGGGCAGCGGCGCCAGCCCGGACGGCACGACCTCGACCACCTCGTAGCAGCCCGTCTGCGGGGCACCGGCCTTGAAGCGGGCAGTCAGCTCAACCATGACCTCACGATCCGTGGAGATCGGACTGGCCGGCACCATCCGCGTCAACGCGAGGTCGGCGTTCGGCCGCAACGTCGCGGTCGAGACCGGGGAGGTCCACTTCGCGACGATGGCGACCTGGCCCTCGACCGGCTGCAACCGCATTCCGGCACGCTGCGATTCGGTCAGGGAGACGGTCATCGCCTCGCCTGGGGCCAGGGCGACGACGGTCCGGCGCCCCTCCACCACATAGGCGAAGGTCGCGGCTGCGGCGGGCGTCCGCTCGAGGATCGCCCTCACGGTGGTTGCCACCTCGAGGTCGTGGACGACGCCGGCCACCGGGTCGTGCGTCAGGTAGTCGATGAGGGAGCCGGCGATCGGGTCGCCGATCCGGGCGGCCAGCAGCGCGACGAGCGCGGTTGCTTCCGCCGTCGCGACTCGGTCGTCGCCAATCCGAAGCCGCGCCCACGAACCGAATTGCTCCCCATCGGCGCCAAGAACCTCGCGCTCGATGCGCCTGGCCGTGATCTCATCACCAAGGGCCGCGTATCCGAGCGCCACGTAGAGCCGTTCCATCGTGGTCAGGTCGGGCAGAGAGGCGGCCGCGTCGAGCTCGCGGGCCGCGGGTTCGCCCAGCGCGGCGAGGCCGGCCACGGCCGCGAGGCGGACGTCGCGGGAAGTCAGTTCGGAATCGCGCGTCTGGACCAGGGAATTCAGCAGTTCGTCAGGGTTGAATCTCTCCGCGGCGACGACCGCCACCAGCGCCGTGAGCCGTACGTCCGGTCCACCCCACGGGACGAGCGGCAGCCCCTGGGCGTCTCCGTCGCTGGTCCCCCGGATCCCATACTCGACGGGATCGAACGTCGTCGCCGGCAGGGACGCGGGGTCGCGCCCGAATACGTCGACAAGGAGATCCCGCGCCGTTGCCTGGGCGAGCGATCGGTCCAGCCGCCCGGACCTCTGCGCTGCCAGGGACTCCACGAGTGGTAGCCAGCGGCCCTGACCGGCGTCGGTGAACGTGTAGGTGGTCAGGTCGCCGCCTCGCGGCAGGGCCACATCGCCGCCCGCGGGACTCAGCACCGAGTAGGCGGTCTGCGTAGCCGTGACCCGGGAGGCGACGACGTCGAACCTCCGAACGAGCCGATCGACACGCGGCAGGCCCTGCTCGTCGAGTCGCGACGGCGAGATCACCTCGATCGTCAGGGCATGGGTGCCCACCGCCAGATCGGGGAGCGCCACGTCGACATCCTCGAATGCACGGCCCGTGATCCCTGTGCTTTGCAGCCCGAGCGATCGACCCACGACAGAGAACTCGACGGGATCACCGATCGTCAGCGCGTCCCCGAACGCCCGGAGGCGGATCGCCGGATGATCCGAGGCCAGGTACTCGTCGGCGATCGTGGCCTCCACGAACAGTGGCAGGCCGACCGGGACGATCAGCTGACCTTCGCCGGCCTGGAGGTCTTTGGTGAGCGCCGTCGCGCTCACGTGCCACGAGGTCAGGTCGTCCGACAGCCTCGCGGTGACCGAGGCACGCCCCTGCGCGTCCGTCGTCACGGCCTTGACGAAGAGCGTGTCGCGGAAGTCGTCGCGCCCGCCGCCGGTCGTGTCGCCGCCCTCGCCCTCGGAGCCGGAGCTGAGCGGGAGCTGGTGCGTGGCGGTGATCCGGACGATGCCGCTATCCAGGCGCCGGTAGAGCGAGCTGAGCGGGTCGATCTCGAACGCCCCGCCGATCGCGAACAACTTCTGGTCCACGCCCCGCACCGCGACGTTCGCCGCCACGCCTCGACCGGCCGCGTCCGTGGTGCGAATTGAGAATGTTGCCGCGTCCCCCGGCCGATATCGGTCGCGGTCGCTGGTGATCGTGACGGTGAGCGCCCGGGAGGCGGTGTCGAAGTTGGCCCACTTGTCCGCCTTCGGCGCGTAGGTCCGACCCGTGAACCGGACGCCGATGATGAACACCCCGGGCGCATGGGATGCGTCGAACCGGGTGCTGAACCGCGGCTGGTCATCCACGATCGCCGAGCGAAGACCGCGCTGAGACACGAGGTAGAGATACCGGTTGGAACCACCGGTCGGCAGCGCCTGCTGCCCGTTGGT
>JANNUK010000136.1:0-9440 GCA_031395155.1 Chloroflexota bacterium
GTTCGTGGCCGATGCCGCCGGACGGTCGGTAGTCATTCGTGAGACGGACAAGCTCAGCGGGTCCTTCGCCGATCCGCGCGACGTCGCGGCCGTCATCGACAGCCTCGAAACGTGGAGCGCCATCGTCTTTGAGCATCTCGAGGGCGTCGTCGCTCGCTGACGTCGCCCGGGGGTCCGGAGCAATCGAGGTGCGATACTTGGCGCGGAGGTGCGATATGCACCGTCGGATCGCTCGTGCGCTGCTTGCGGCCCCGCTCCTGCTGGGCCTCCTCGGTCTGGCCGCGCCGTCGCTGGCCAGCAGCCACCGCGTCGTGGTCCTGCCGGCGACCGGGATCGTCGACAACGTCCTTGCCGGCTACCTCGCCGAGGGGATCGCCGCCGCCGAGGCCGATCGAGCGGCCGCCGTCGTCATCCGCCTCAACACCCCGGGCGGTACCCTGGATGCCACCCAGAAGATCGTCTCCACGCTCCTCGGCGCCGAGGTCCCGGTGATCGTATGGGTGGCCCCGGCCGGCGGAAGAGCTGCGAGTGCCGGCACCTTCATCACGCTGGCCGCCCATCTCGCCTACATGGCGCCCGGCACCAATATCGGCGCGGCCTCGCCGGTCGGCGGAGGGGGCGAGGACATCACCGGGACGCTCGGGGACAAGGTCCGCAACGACGCCATCGCCAACATCACCGCGATCGCCGAGGAGCGCGGTCGCCCGGTGGAGTGGGCGATCGCCACGGTCGACGAGGCAAAGTCGTCACCTGCCTCCGAAGCGGTGGAGGTCGGTGCCGTCGACGGAATCGCCGGTTCCCTGGAGGACGTTCTCCGACAGGCATCGGGTCGAGTCCTGACGATCGGAGGCGCCGAGCGGACGCTCGCGCTGTCGGGCGCCGCTACCGACGAGCTGGGAATGAACCCGTTCCAGGCGTTCCTGCACCTGTTGTCCGACCCCAACATCTCGTTCCTGCTGTTCACGATCGGGTTCTACGGGTTGTTCTTCGAGCTCCAGAGTCCCAACTTCGTGACCGGGATCCTGGGCGGGCTGGCGATCATCCTGGCCTTCATCGGCTTCGGGAGCCTGCCGCTGAATGTCGCAGGGCTGCTGCTCATCGCCCTGGCGATCGTCCTGTTCGTCCTCGAGCCCACGGTGACCAGCCACGGCCTGTTGACGGTCACGGGCCTCATCGCGTTCGTCCTTGGCGCTTCCGCACTCTTCACGGCACCCGGCGATCCCACGGGACCCTTCGTCGAGGTAGCGACTCCGCTGATCGGGGTGATGACGGCGACGACCGCGGTATTCATGGGGCTCATCGCGTGGGCCGCGGTGCGCAGCAGGCGACTGACCTCCAGCGAGGGCCTGGTCGGCAGCAGCAGCGGTCTGGCCGTGGGCCTGTCCGGCGTCGTTCGCAGGCCGCTCGCGCCCGGCGGCACGATCTACGCCGGCGGCGAGGAGTGGTCGGCGCGCACTGTCGACGAGGGTCCGCTGCAACGCGGCGACGCCGTTCGCGTCGTCGGGATGGATGGCCTCACCGTCATCGTCGAGCCCGACCCGTCACAATGATCCAACCGTAACGCCCGGAGGAACCCATGGAACTCCCCACCGTCGCCGCCATCGTCGCCTTTCTGCTGGTGGTCGCGCTCGTCATCGTCTACCTGTCCATCCGCGTCGTGCAGCAGTACGAGAAGATGGTCGTGTTCCGGCTGGGCCGGACCAGCGAGTTGATGGTTCGCGACCCGGGTCTTCGGTTCCTTGTGCCGATCATCGATCGGCCGGTGAAAGTCGATGTTCGCGAACAGTTCATCGAGGTGCCCAGCCAGACGACGATCACGAGGGACAACGCCCCGATCAACGTCGACTTCCTGATCTACTGGCGGATCAGCGATCCCCTCAAGAGCGTCGTCAACGTCGTCAACTTCTCGGGCGCGCTCCAGGGCGTCGCCACGACCACGCTCCGCGCCGTCATCGGCGACATCCTTCTCGACGAAGTCCTGTCCAAGCGCGAGCAGATCAACGAGGTCCTCCGGGTCAAGCTCGACGAGGTCACCGAGCGCTGGGGCGGAAAGGTCACGACCGTCGAGATCCGCGAGATCACGCCGCCGCGCGATGTGCAGGATGCGATGAACCGACAGCTCTCCGCGGAACGGACGCGACGTGCCGTGATCACCGAGTCGGAGGGCAATCGGCAGGCTGCGATCAACGTGGCGGAGGGCCAGAAGCAGGCCGAGATCCTCAAGGCCGAAGGTGATCGCCAGGCGGCCATCCTGCGGGCTGAGGGATTCAGCGAGGCCCTCACGCGGATCTTCCAGGCGGCCAGCGGGGTCGACCAGAAGACGATGGCCCTCCAGTACCTGGAGGCGCTCAAGGCGCTCGGCACCAGCCCGTCGACGAAGTTCGTCATTCCGATGGAGTTCACGAGGCTCGTGGAGCCGTTCACCGGGTTCGTCCAGAAGGGCATGTCCGGCGTCGGGCCGACGCCGGGCGCGGGAAGCTGACCTCGCCCGCGTGATCCGCCGCGTCCTGGTCGCCGCGGCGGCCGTCGCCCTGCCGCTCGCGTCGTTCGGGGTGATCGCACGCCGTGGCGCGGATCGGCTGCTGGCCGGCCCGCGCTACGCACCGGACGAGGACGCCCTGGCCACGGCGGTGGATGCGCTCGGCGGCGAAGTCGTCCGGATCCGTTCGCGGGACGGCCTTCGACTGGCGGCGCGCTGGCTGCCGGCGGAGCCCGCGACGGACGCGCCCGCCGGCGATACGTGGCGTCCAAACCCGCACGAGGCGATCCTCCTGCTCCACGGCTACACGGGCTCGGTCGCGCCCGACCTTGTCGAATATGGGCCGGCGCTGCGCACGACCGCAGGGGTGCTCGGGCTCGATTTCCGGGGGCACGGCGGCTCCGAGGATGGCCCGACGACGTTCGGGCATCTCGAGGTCGAGGACGTGGCCGGCGCGCTTGCCTGGCTTGGCGAGCGGGGGATCACCTGCGTCGCACTGGTCGGGATGTCGATGGGCGGAATGACCGCGATCGCGGCGGTAGCGGTTCTCGGCGACGGGTCGTTGGCCGGGGCGGATGCCGATCCCGACGCGCCTCGTGTTGGTCAATCGGCGCCGCGGCCACAGATCGTGGCGGTCGTCGCCGACTCCGTCGCCCCCGAATTGCCGCTCGTGGTCGCCAACCGGATACGCGGCCCCTGGCGAGGGTTCGTGGCCGGGCGGTTGTTTGCGGCGGCGCGGCGCCGGATTGGGGCGGACCTGCGGGCCACCGAGCCCATTCGCGTGATCGGCCTCGTCGAGCCCGTGCCGCTCCTGCTGATCCACGGCGACGCCGACACGACGGTGCCGATCGCCGACGGACGCCGGCTCGCTGCTGCCGCGGGGCCCGCGACCGAGCACTGGGTCGTTCCCGGGGCCGAGCATAGCCGGTCCCACCAGTTGCTCCCGACCGAGTGGGAGCGGCGCGCCGCCGACTTCCTGCGCTCGGCCTTCGCCGACCGGCGCGAGATGACGGCTATACTCGCCCCGCCGCCTCGCCGACGCTGACGGCGCCCAGCCCGATCCCACCTAGGAGGATTCGACGACCGATGGCGGCCAAGATCCTTGTCGTCGACGACGATCCGAATGTCCAGCGCCTGCTCCAGTACACGCTGAAGCAGGAGGGCTACGACGTTATCGCCGCCGCCGACGGCGCGGAGGGACTGCGGCTGTGGGCCCAGGAGGCGCCGGCGCTCGTGCTGCTCGACGTCATGCTGCCCAAGCTCGACGGCTACCAGGTCGCCACCAAGATCCGCCAGGACGAGGGCGCCGAGAGCCACGTCCCGATCATCATGCTCACGGCCGAGCGCGAGGTCGAACAGAAGGTGCGTGGCCTGCGGGCCGGCGCGGACGACTACCTGATCAAGCCGTTCCACCCGGCCGAGCTGATGGCGCGGATCAAGAGCCTGTTGGCGCGCTTCGCTCCGCAGGACACCCTGGTGGGGCATCAGCCGATGGGCCGCCTGCTGGCCTTCTACGGGGCCAAGGGTGGGGTCGGGACGACGACGATGGCGATCAACGGCGCCATCGCCCTGCATCGCGAACTCGGTCGCAAGGTCTGCCTGGTCGACGGCAACCTCCAGTTCGGTGACCACCGCGTCTTCCTGGACCTCGGTCTCGACAAGAAGAGCATTGTCGACGTCGTCACCGCCCCGGCCATCGACATCGACCTGATCAAGCAGGTCGTCGTCAAGCACGATTCGGGGATCGACCTGCTCCTGGCGCCGCCCTCGCCGGAGACGGCCGAACTCGTGACCACGGAGCACATGCCGCACATCCTCGAGGAGCTCCGATCGGCCTACGACTACGTCCTGGTCGACATCGACAAGCGCCTCGACGACATCAACCTCGGCGTGATCGAGGCGGCCGAGACGGTCTTCGTGGTGATGACCGCCGACCTGTCGTGCCTGAAGAACGTGCGCCTCGTCCTGGAGACGATCGGCCACCTCGGGTATTCCAAGGACAAGGTCAAGATGATCCTCAACCGCTCGAATGCGTTCACCGGGATCAACGTGAAGAACGCCGAGGGCGCGCTCAAGCGGACGATCGACTTCCAGGTCATCAACGAATACCGCGGTGCGATCAGCGCGCTCAACTCGGGCTCGCCATTCATGTTCACCAAGGCGGACCAGCCGCTCGGTCGCGCGGTGCTCGATTTCGTCCGCGTGGTCGACAAGTCCGAACCGGTGCCGAAGGCGGTCCTGGCCCGCTGAACGGTACCCGGCGCGAGGCGCGAGTCGGCCGGATAACGGGGCGATGAGCGGGGCGAGCTAGCCTCGGAGGGTGCTGGCCTCCATCGCGTCCGCAACGCTGCTCGGCCTTCACGGTCGGGTGATCCGTGTCGAGGTCGACGTGGCGCCGGGCCTGCCCGGGCTGACGATCGTCGGGCTCGCGGACGCGGCCCTCCAGGAGGCTCGCGAGCGGGTCCGAGGTGCCATCCGGAACGCCGGCTTCGTCTTCCCGCCTCGGCGGATCACGGTCAATCTCGCGCCCGCCGACCTGCGCAAGGCCGGTGCGTCGCTCGACCTGGCCATCGCGATCGGGATCCTTCTCGGATCGGAGCAGGTCCGGGCGGGACGAGCACGGCCGGCTCTCATCGGCGAGCTGTCGCTGAGCGGCGAGGTTCGCGCCGTGCCCGGGACGCTGCCGATGGTCGCGGCCCTCGCCGCGGGCGGAGTGAGCGGTGTCGTGGTGGCCGCCGCGGCGGCCGATGAGGCCCGACTGGTACCCGGCATCGAGGTGATCGCGGCAGAGACGCTGGCCGATGCGACCGCGATCATGGCTGCGGGCAGGAGAGCGGGGCGGCCACCGGTGGCCCGCGATCGGATCGACCTCGGCGCGGACCCCGGGTCGGTGGCAGCCGGCAAGAAGCCCGCAGGCATCGACGACATGTCTTCCGTGACGCCGGACCTGGCCGACGTCCGCGGTCAGGCAGAGGCCCGGAGGGCGCTCGAGATCGCCCTGGCCGGGGGCCACGGGCTGCTCCTGATTGGTCCGCCGGGGTCCGGAAAGACCCTTCTGGCTCGAACGATTCGCGGGCTGCTGCCCGAGCTCGGCGACGCGGAGGCGCTGGCGGCGACGATCGTGCGCTCGGTGGCGGGTCAGGGGCCGGTGCACGGCCTCGTCCGGGCAGCACCGGTGCGGTCGCCCCACCACACCGCGTCGTACGCCGCAATGATCGGGGGCGGCCCGCGCCTGTCGCCCGGCGAAGTGACCCTTGCCGATCACGGAGTCTTGTTCCTCGACGAACTGCCTGAATTCTCCCGGGACGTGCTCGAAGCCCTTCGCCAGCCGCTCGAGGACGGCTGGGTGTCCGTCTCGCGCGTCGGTCGTACGGCAGCCTTTCCGGCACGCTTCCAGCTCGTGGCCGCGATGAACCCATGTCCGTGCGGGTGGTCGGGGGCCACGGACCGCAGCTGTCGCTGTCGCCCCGGCGTCGCGGACCGGTATCTCGGACGGATCTCGGGACCCCTTCGTGATCGGATCGACCTCTGGGTGGAGATGCCCCGGGTTGCGCCCGCGGCCCTACTGGCGACCAAGGCTCCGGAATCGTCATCCGCCGTGCGTGCGCGCATCGCGAATGCTCGCTCCCGTCAGGCGGCTCGCGCACCCGGACGCCCCAACGCCCGAGTGGGCGGGAGCGCGCTGCGGCGGGCAACCCGGCTGTCGGCGATGGCGCGAGACCGGCTCGTCGAGCTCGCGGAACGCGAACGATTCTCGGGGCGCGGTACCGAGCGTGTGCTGCGCGTGGCGCGCACGATCGCGGACCTCGCTGAGCGGGACGCGGTCGAGATCGCC
Organism: Chloroflexota bacterium; assembly: GCA_031395155.1. GTDB lineage: Bacteria > Chloroflexota > Limnocylindria > Limnocylindrales > CSP1-4 > CAKKPP01. The sequence continues at coordinate 6,315 of JANNUK010000136.1, forward strand.
CACCTGGAGGAGGCCGCGCGGTTCCGATCGCCGGCCGACCGGGTCGTCGAACGGCTGGCCGGCTGATGCTGGGAATCGGTCCCGCGGGCCCGCTCGGAGATGATCGGCCGGTTCGGGGGCCAGCAGGCGGTGCCGAGGAACGAGAGGCGCTGGCCGTACTGGTCTCGGTCGAGGGACTCGGCCCGATGACGCTTGGGCGGCTCGTCGAAGGGGCCGGCAGCGCACGAGCAATTCTCGACCTGGCCCAGGGTCCCGGAGGATCGCGGGCGGTTGCCGCTCTCTCGGCGGACGAGCGGTGGGACGGACGGGCGCTCGAACCGGGCCTCGCGGCGCGCATCGTCGCTGCGGCCGCAGGGCGCGACGAAATTCTGGCCGGGATCGCGGCGGCGGGCCTCGAGATCGTGACCCTCACCGATTCCACCTATCCGTCACGGCTCCGTTCGATCGCGCTTCCACCGCACGTCCTTTTCATCCGCGGCGAACCCGCCGCGTTGACCACCCATCGCGCCATTGCGGTCGTGGGTACGCGTCGACCGACACCTGCCGGTCGAGCGATCGCCGGCCGCATTGCGCAGTCGTTGGTTCGCGCCGGGGCGTGTGTGGTTTCCGGACTCGCCGTCGGCGTCGACGGCGCGGCGCACGAGGCCGCCCTCCGCGAGGGCGGTCGGACCGTCGCCGTGATCGGCAGTGGGCATGCCCGGCTGTACCCGGCCGCGCACGACCGACTCGCCGCGGCCATCGTGGATTCCGGAGGCGTGGTGGTCTCTGAATTTGCCCCCGACGTGCATGCCACCAAGGGCACCTTTCCTCGCCGAAACCGGCTCATCAGCGGCCTGAGCGAGGCGACAGTCGTCGTGGAAGCACCGGCACGCAGTGGCGCCCTCACGACGGCGGCGTGGGCCCTCGAACAGGGCCGCGGCTGCTTTCTGGTGCCGGGCGCCCTCGACGCACCGATGTCGGCCGGTTGCCTCGCATTCCTGCGCGAGGCCAGCGCCGAGGCACGGATCGTGGCCGGCCTCCCCGAATTGCTCGACGATCTCGGCCTTTCGGGCGCCGCCGGCCTGCCCGGCGAGGCCGAAAGGCCGCCGCCGTCGGTATCCGGCACAGGGACCTGGCGCCGACGCGGTCCCAGCCGGGAGGCGGTCCTCCAGGGCATGGATCGCACGCCGCGTCGGGTGGCCGAGGCGCTCCTCGCCGGCGCTGCTACGGTCGACGAACTGGTCGCGGTGACGTCGCTGCCGGTGGCCACGGTCCTGGCCGCGATCACGCGCCTGGAGTCCGCGGATCTGGTGGCCGGGGCGTACGGGCGGTACGTGCCGACCGGCGGTCTGGCCGCGTGACGTGCAGGTCGGCGGCCCGCCTTGACAACATGAATCGAAGTCGTGGTGCTACCCTACCGCCGACCGTCGGACCGCCCGTCGGCCGACAGCCTCGTCGCCGTCGAACCCCAGCGAAGCCTCGGAGCCTGTCGTATTGCGTCAGTTTGCGATCGTCGCCAGGGCCCTCCCGGCCCTTGTCCTGGTCTATCTTTCCGTGCTCACGCGTCGCTCGATTCTCGCGCGGATGGGCCTGGCCCTCGGCGTGGGGGGGCTCATCGGCATCGGGATCCTGGGCCTGGTCCGTCCCGCCGGAACCGTGGCCCGGCCGCCGTCCGAATCGCTCGTCGCCGCGATCGCGCCCGAGACCGACACCGTCATCGAGGTTGGCCGGTCGCCGGCGGCGCCGGTGACGATCACGTTCGGGGACAGGATGGACGTGGCCAGCGTCCGCGAGATGATCGTCGCCAGGCCGGAGACGCCGCTCGTGCTGAGCTGGGATGCCACGGCCACCCGATTGACGATCACCCCCGGGACGTCGTGGGCCCCCTCCACCTACCACACGATCACGGTTCACGCGGGCGCCCTGGCCGTTTCGGGTCGCCCGACCGCCACCGACATCCGGGCCGTATTCCTGACACGCGCCGCCACCACGGCAAGCATCGAGCCCACGCTCAGCATCGGCTCGGCCGTTGGCCTCGATGCCGCGATCGCGATCTCGTTCGACCGGGCGATCGATCCGGCCACCCTCGGCGGGGGCCTGTTCATCGATCCGCCGCTCGCCGGCAGTCTCGAACGGCAGGGCCGACGAGGCGGAGCGGAGAACTGGGTCTTCACGCCCGACGCGGCCCTTGCCCCGGACACGACGTACCGGATCGCCCTCGCGCGGACTGTCCGCGATGTCGACGGCGCGCCGCTGGCCGTCAGCGCACCCGTCGAACTGACGACCGGCTCGACGCCCTCGGTCGTGCGCTTCCGCCCCCGCAATGCAACCACCAACATCGACCGATCGGCCACCCTGTCGGTCAGGTTCACGACGGCGATGGACCAGGCCTCGACCGAGGCCGCGTGGGCGGCGTCGGTGGGGGACACGGCCATCCAGGGCGTGCTCAGCTGGGCCGAGGGCGACACCGTGCTCGTCTTCAAGATGAAGGAGGCGCTCGGCTACAGCACGAAGGTGACGATGAGCGTCGGCGCCGGAGCGACCTCCGTGGTCGGCATCCCTCTTGCGGCGGCGGCCACGGCGACGTTCACGACGGTCCCGAAGCCGGCCGTGAGGGTGATCCCCAGGACCAGTTCCGGTGGCGCGGTCGGGAACGCAACCTGGGGCGCGGTCGAGACCTACTATCTGAATCTCATGAACTGCACGCGGACCGGCGGCACGGTCACCTCGAGCGGTTCCTGTTCCAGCCCCGGCGGTCGCAGCGTCGCCGCGCTGTGGATCGACGAGGGCATCTCGGCCAACGTGAGCCGCCCGTATGCCAGGAAGCTCGCCACGAACAACCTGTGCACCCACTTCAGCGGCGGCAATCCCGGCGATCGGCTGCGCGCGGCGGGCTACACGAGCTATGTCTGGGCCGAGAACCTCGGCTGCCGCTCAGGTGACCCGTACGCCGCCGTCCTGGCCTCACACCTGTTCTTCCAGAGCGAGCGCTCGTGGAGCCCGCTGGGCGGCCATTACGTGAACCTGATGAACGCCAACTACGATCGCGTCGGGCTTGGTGTCTGGGTCTCGAGCGGCCGGGTCCGCCTCGTCATCGACTTCTACCGCCCGCTCTAGACGACACGATGATCCGCGACGCGGTCATCC
>JANNUK010000160.1:0-2658 GCA_031395155.1 Chloroflexota bacterium
CTTGCGCCACAGCGACATGCTCCGGCAGTGCCTCGAGCGCGAGGACCGACGAGTCACCGAGCTCCTGGCGTCGGCGGAGGCGCGGGCAAGCGTCGAGGCTCGCTCTCTGGGAGGTCATCCGGCGCTCTTCCCTGCCGGGCAGGCCGGGTTTGCCGAGCAGCTCGAGGCGGCCCAGCGCCAGGCGGTGATGGCGGTGCGGCTGGCCGAGCTCGATGGCCTAGATCCCGGGATGCCCGGTCATCCGGACGTCGTTGCCGCTCGTGCCGTTGTGCTCGTTCGTGACCTCGTCGAGCCGGCGAAGGTCACTGCACTCGAGAAGCTCGACGAGGGAGGGCCGGCAATCAGGATCGCGACCGCCTGGCTGCGGACGAGGATCGAGAATGGCTGAGGATTGCCGAGGCGGCCCTAACACTATGGGTGGTTCGTGCGTTCAGAGCCGCCAGCGCCGGAAGCTGAGGCCCGGCTTCTTGCCCGTTGACTCCGACCCACCACGGTAGCGCCAGCAAGAGTCCGCCTAATGGGCGATCGGACGTATGCGCTGGTCGACCACGAGACCGGCAAGGTCGCCAGCGCGAAGTTCCCGCGCAAGTGGCCGACGCTCTTTGATCATCGGGCGACGTTCGTGGAGGGGCCACAGCTCGGGCGGGAGCTACCGGCAGTTCGCATCTCCCTCCCGGACGGCCGGATGATCGTCAGTGGCGGAGATGGCGGGACAGAGAGCGTCGACCGGCTGCTCTCAGACGGGCTCGGCCGTGAGGTGACGATCGCAAAGGTGCCACCCGACGCACCGAGTCTCGAAGAGTACTGGCCGGACATTGAGGGACTCGCCTTCCGCGAGACGGTCACCGACGAATCGATGCCGGCGGGCACGTTCTTCGACATCGGCATCGTCCACCTCCTTACGACGTCGACGCTCGACCGGCTGCGCGAGCTCTACCCGGAGGGGCGCTTCGAGGTCCGGCGCTTCCGCCCGAACCTCGTCGTTGCGCCGATCGAAGGAGCGGCCGGGTTCGTTGAGAACGACTGGGTGGGGCACATCCTGGCGATCGGGGAAGGAGAGGACGAGGTCCGCCTGCGCGTCACCCAACCCTGCACCCGCTGCGTGATGACGACGCTCGCCCAGGGCGACCTGCCGAAGGACCCTGGGATTCTCCGGACGGCCGCCCAGCACAACGAGGTGAACGTGGGCGTATACGCGACCGTCCAGCGATCGGGCCGGATGCGGCGTGGAGACGCGATCAAGCTGCTGGATTGAGGCCACTCGCCGCGCCTGCCCGCCGCCGGCCTACCGTCCCCGAGACTCCTCCAGACGCGATTTCGATGGGATGTGGGAATGTCGCACCCGGCCTAACCCGAGGCACGAACTCGTGCTGGCCGACTGCTGATGATGTTGTCGTGGACCGACACGATGGCAAGATCGTGTCTAGGCGCGCGCCGATCCCTCCAGTATCGATCGAGGTGGCAGCTCGTTCCTCGACGACGCGGCACAGGCGTGGACGTGCCTCGTATCAGGGTCGATACTCGCGACGGCGCTCGGCGAACGGATTCCGCAGCCGGTCGGGGACCCGCCTGGCTGTCGCGTAGGCGGCGATCGCCCGCCCGATCGGGCCACGACCCAGGAAGCCGCTCTCGGTCGGCCGGCCCTCGGCATGCCAGAAGACCGTCTTGTAGCCGTTCTCGGTCAGGAAGCTGAACTCGCGACAGCCGCGCGCGACCGCTCCTTCGATCGCCAGGTTGAAGAGGCACTTGCCGAGCGACATGGACCGGTACTTACGCGCCTGGCTGACCCCGATCAGGACGGCGACGGCGGTCCGGCCGAGCTTGAGCACGAACAGGCACGCTGCGGTGCGCTCCGGGTCGCTGGCGACGAGTGCCCAGCCAGCCCCCGATTCGAAGGCCTCCCGGGCGGCGTCGCGGGCGAACGGCCGGAACCGCGGGTCGCGCGGGAAGTACGCATCGCGCTCTCCCCACCGGTCCGCCATGAGCGACCCGAGCGTGTCAATGATCTCGTCCGAGGCGGCAGGCTCCTGGATCTCCTCAATCCGGCCGTTCAGCCGTCGCTCGAAGAGACGGATCTCGCGCCGGAGCTCGTGCCGTGCCTTGGGACCCAGTTGGCCTTGCCAGCCTGACGCGTCCTCGGGCAGCGCGACGACGTACTCGAGCGAGTGGAGGACGGGACTCAGGTCGACTCGCCACCATGGCCGGCGGCGGGCCGTCAGCGCGGCGAGCGTCGGCGAGTCGGGGTCGAGGTGGAGGTAGTTGAACAGGTCCCACTCCTGGTCGGGCGCCTCGAGCCAGGCGCTGAAGTCCGCCGCGACCTCGACCGCCACGTCGGCGTCCGCGACGACGTCGACCCAGCCCCGAAGCGGCGTCTCGGTCTGGCCCCAGAACGTCAGCTCCCGGTACGGAATGCCGCGACCGCGGCGGCGGCGCCAGGCGACGGGAGCGACGGCGACGAGTTCGCCACTCCGCCACCAGGTGACCACGCGGGGCCGCCACGCCGACCCGTAGTGACGCAGCCACGGCAGCAGCCAGGCGGGCGATTCGAACGGTGAGCGAGCCGATCGCTCGGTCAGCTCGCGCCAGGCCGGCGCGAGCTGGGTGACGCCGCCCGGCTCGATGACTCTGCGCTCGAGCATCCCTCGGATCAGACTCCCT
>JANNUK010000166.1:0-14510 GCA_031395155.1 Chloroflexota bacterium
CCCCGGGGGCCCCCCACCCCCGCACACCCGGGGCGGCCCCACCACCCCGTATCACCCGGCCTACGGGGGGGGGGTCCAACCGTTCTGGTGGTTAACCTGTACGGGGGGCGGGGCCGAATGCCCGGCACCGCGTCGTGAGTCGTGGCCTACAACAGCCAGCGAAACGTCGTCAGATCACGGAGCCTTGGCGTTCGTCTTGAGGACGTACATGCCGTAGTTCCGATCGCTCGCGAGAAGCAGGCTTCCGTGAGGCACCACCGTCCAGATGCTCACGGCAAATGGAGACGGCGATCCGGCACCGGTCCAGTAGCCGACCTCGCGAGGCGCGGCCGGCTTGGAGATGTCGATGATCCGGAATCCGTCGCTGTACCAGGACGCATACAGGAGTCCGCCCCGGATCTCGGGGTTGTGGACGCTCCACTGGCCCGTCGTGGCAACGGCCTCGTTGTTCGTGTTGGGTGTGGCAAAGGTGCTCAGCGCCACAGGGTTCGCCGGGTCGCTGATGTCGTAGAGCCTGAGATAGCCCCAGCCGTTGAAGACTGCGGCCGCCCGGGCGGTAACCGGCGGGGCACCGACGATGAGGAGCAGGCCCGTGCTGCGCTGGACGAAGACCGCCGGGATGGTCGGCGGCGGGAAGCTGCCCGACGCGCCCATCCGAACGAGGCCCTCGCCGCCAGCAGGGCTGTTGTAGACGATCACACCGGTGGCTCCGGCGTTCATCGCGCGATCGATCTTGTGGCTGAACCCGCACGCGCCGCGCTCGATCAGCGCGATGTTGCCGGCGGGATTGGCGAGATACGGATCGTCCGGGTTCACCCCGTTGATCGAGCCGGCAGGGCAGCCCCTGCCGACATGCACGACCGTGCCTTCCATCGCCCGGCCGGGCAGGTTCACGATCGGGGGCGTGAACGCCGCCTCGACGGCAGCGCGGGTCCCGGCAAACGCGTTGCTCGTGAACCGGAACTCGAACGGACTGAAATCCTCGTCCGCCTGGACGAGCAGCGTGTCGTCACGGGCGATGTCCACCGAATGCGAGTTGCCCTCGACACCGGCCGGGTACGCCGTACGGCCCTCCACGACCGGGGCGGCAGGGTTCGTGATGTCGAGAATGATCGTCCCGGCGTCCCAGTACGACAGGTACGCCGTCGTCCCGGCGTCGTTCGCCCGGACGCCGTGGAGCTGGGTCCGAGCGTCGCCGCCCTGGCGGACGGAGAGATAGAACGCGAGCCCGAATTCGGGTGCGTCCAGGACGCCCCACTCCCCGGCGAGCACCGGATTGGACGGGTTGCTGATGTCCACGATCAGGAGGTCGCCGACCCCGCCGACGCCATCCGCATCTGAGGTGATGGCCTCGCGATCAGGGCTGGTGAGCAACGCAAGCGTGCGCCCGCTCGGGGTCACCGTCAGGTCAAGTTCGTGGACGCCACCTGGCGTCGTGTCGAACAGGCTCAGGAAGACGGGGTTCGACGGGTTCGTGATGTCGTACAGCTCAAGCCCGCGTGTGCCGACACCAGGCGTGTTGCCGCAATCCTGCAGCCCGATCGCGAGAATGTCGCGGTTGCCGATCTTGACGGCCTCCATGTCCTCCATCGAGGTGTCCGCATAGTCGCGCGTGTCGCTGAGCTTCGTCGGGTTGCTGGGTCGGCTGATGTCGATGATGTCGACACCTGAGGCGGGGCACGCCCCGCGCCACTTGCCCAGGAAGGCAAGGTTCTTGTAGCCGGCGACGCCGCCGAAGAAGCCTTGCTCGGCCGCTGCGCCGACATACGTGCCGACCAGCGACACGTTGCGGCTCTTGCGCGGGGTTGCGGAGGCAAGCTGTGTGCCGAGGGAATTCTCGACGCTGGAGATCCCGGCTCCGTCGAACCCCGTCGCGGGATCCTGTGGGCTGGCCGGGTCGTCGGTCACGACGCCGGCGCGATCGTGGGGGAGATGACCAGGATCGGCAGCGACCGTCCCGGTCGCAAGTGCGATCGCCAGACCGGCGGTCGCGATCGAACGAAGTCTCATGCTCGCTCCTCCTGTCGCAGTCTCGAGGCTTGCAGCAGCCATTGAAGGCTGCAGAGCGGCAAATTGTACGCCTGCGGCGGGCCGAAGGCGACGCAAGAATCGTCGTGTCCAACGGCGAAGGTCGATGCGATCTGCGCCGAGATCGGGCGGGATCCGTCGACCGTCCATCGCTCGGTCCACCTGTTCGTGCGTCTCCCAGATGCCGTCGGATGCCCTTCGACGGGCACTGGAATGACTCCGTAGCTGGGGGGCGACGTCAACGAGGTCGCCGATGGCCTTCGGGCTCATGTCGAAGCGGGTGAGAACGAATTGCTGCTGCTCGTAGACCCGCCGTCGCCCAGGGGCTGAGCGAGGATGGCCGGAGGAATGTAGATTGTCGACAATCGCGCACAAACTGTGCGCCAGCGAGAGGGCCGAGCGCATGGCGACCTTGGCTGGTCCGCGGGTCCAGCTCCCGCGGCGTGGGACGTCGCGGACGGCGATCCGCAGGCAGATGGACAAGGCCGCGGTGGACGACCTGCGCTGGCTCGAGCGGCTCGCGGCCGGGACCAACTATGTGGCCGGCGAGGACGTCGTGGAGGTCGCCAAGGAGGCCTACCTCCGGTTCTTTTCCACGAACGGCCTGCTTCCCTCCACGTTTCCGAGTCTCGCTCGATTCGAACGTGAGGTGATTGACTACACGGCCGGGCTCCTCCACGGTCCCGACGCCGTCGGGAGCATCACGTCCGGTGGGTCCGAGAGCATCCTCATGGGAGTGAAGTCGGCGCGAGACCGGGCGCGCGCCATCCACCCAGCCATCACCAACCCCCGCATGGTCGTCCCGGAATCGGCCCACCCCGCGTTCTGGAAGGCGGCGCACTATTTCGGGCTGGAGCTCGTCCCTGTCCCGCTCGGCCCCGATCTGCAGATCGATCTCGAAACGTATCGGGCCGCGATTGACCACAACACCGTGCTCCTCGTGGCGTCGGCTCCCAGCCTGACGCTCGGGATGGTCGACCCGATCGAGGCCATCGCGCCGCTTGCCGTCGAGCGCGACATCAACTTCCATGTCGACGCGTGTGTCGGCGGCTTCTTCCTGCCGTTTGCCGAGACGCTGGGCTACCCGGTGCCGACGTTCGACTTCCGGGTACCGGGCGTGACCACGATCTCCGCCGATCTGCACAAGTTCGGCTATACGGCAAAGGGCACGTCGACCATCATGTCTCGCGATCCCGAGATCTTCCGACACCAGGTGTTCCAGTTCGGTGGGCCGGAGCGTCCGGACGACTGGTACGTCACGCCATCGATGACGGGCACGCGCCCGGGTGGCGCGATCGCCGCGGCATGGGCGGTCATGACCTACCTGGGCGAGGAGGGGTACCTCCGTGTGGTCGGCGCCACGATGACCTACCTGCGCCGGTGGTGGGACGGGATCGCGGCGATCGACGGACTGGAGGTGATGGGCGCGCCGGCGATGTCGGTGTTCGGCTACACCTCGCGGACGCTCGACATCTTCGCGATCGCCGACGGTCTCGAAGCGCGCGGCTGGCTGGTCTTCCGGGACAGTCATCCGGTCCGCTCGATCCGGTTCATGCAATCGGCCGGTCACGAACCGTTCGTCGACGCCTACCTGGACGACCTGCGCGCGGTGGCCGACCTCGTGCGCAGCGGCCAGCTGACCAGCAACGGCGGCCGGGCGACCTATACCTGAAGCGGGAGGCAGCACCATGACGGCAGCACCACGAACGCGGGTCGCGCTCGGATGATCTTCATCCAGGGTGCGCGCCTGATCGACGGGTTGGCCGATGACGCCCGACCGGACGTCGACGTGGTCATCGAGGATGACCGGATCGTGTCGATCGAGCCGGCCGATCCGGAGCGGCCGTTGCCGCCCGAGGCAACCGTGGTCGACGCCGCCGGCGCCACGTTGCTGCCGGGCTTGATCGACTGCCACGCTCACTACACACTCGATCCAACCGTCGAGGACGCATTCGCGCTGTATCGCGCCGAGCGTCTCGAAACGCTGGTGTTGCGAGCGGCCGGCATGGCACGACGAGCGCTCGAGAGCGGCGTGACTACCGCTCGGAGCGGCGGGTCACCGGCCAACCTCGATGTGGTCCTGAGCGCCGCGATCGCCGAAGGGCGGGTCGCCGGGCCGCGGTTGCTGGCGGCCGGTCCGGCGTTGACCATCACCGGCGGTCATGGCCACCTGTTCGGCCGCGAGGCCGACGGCGAGCTCGAATTCGTGCGGGCCGTCAGAGCCAACGTGCGCGACGGCGCGCAGGTGATCAAGGTCGTGTCGAGCGAGGCCGCGATGCTGACCTCGATGGTCGCCGGGGTCGAGGAGGTCAGTTCGGCAGAGCTGGAGGCGGTCGTCCGCGAAGCCACCCGGCTCCATCGCCGGGTCCTCAGCCACGCGCAGAACAGCGAATCCGTTCGCCGCTCGGCCCGAGCCGGGGTCGCCAGCGTCGAACACGCATTCCTGGCTGATGAGGCGGCTTTGGCGACGCTCGTCGAGACGGGCACGACGCTGGTCCCGACGCTGACCGTGACCGACGTCTGGAGGGACTTGCCGGGACTGACCGCGGGCCAGCGCGAGCGTCAGGGCGAGCTCGAGCGCCTTCACCGGCGGGCGTGCGAAACGGCCATCCGCCTCGGCGTCGACGTGGCCACCGGGACAGATACGGGCGTGCGCGGCGTGATGCCGGACATGGTCTGGCGCGAGATCGTCCTGCTTCACGATCACGGTGCCTCCGCGATGGGCGCCATTCAAGCCGCAACGGCCGTCGCGGCCAGGCTCCTCGGGGTCGAGGCCGATGTCGGGACGATCGAGGTCGGCAAGCGGGCGGACCTGCTTCTGGTGGATGGCGACCCGCTCCGCGATCTCGCGCGCCTGGAGCGGCCAAGGCTCGTCATCCAGGCCGGCCGGCTCGTCTATCGCGGCGCGGCCTGATCGGGCCTAACCTGAGGCTCCCGCGTGGCCGGTCAGGCCTGGGCGCCTGGTACCACGCGCCCGATGATCGAGCGCGAAGAGGACCACGCCGAGCAGCCCGATCACGGACGCCAGTCGCAGGGCCGTGTCGATGCCCAGGGCGACGGCGAGCGTCGCCCCAAGCAGCGGCGCAAAGATGCTCGCTGCATTGACCAGGGCGGTATCGACGGCCGTGAAGGTGACGCCGTGCGTTCGCGGGACCCGCTTCATCAGTTCGTCGAAGAGCGACAGGTCAACGCCCGCGCTGAAGACCGCCGCGACCGCCGCCAGGATCGCCACGATCACGAGATCGTCGGCCAGTGAGAGTGCCACCGGGTAGAGCGCGACGGCGAGCAGGGTCGCGAGGAGCACGGGGCCGCCTCCGCGCCGTGCGGAGATCCGACGCCAGACCTGATAGCCAACGAGGAGCGCAAGCGACTGGCTGGTTGCGATGAACCCGATCCAGGCGTCGGTGGCACCCACCTCGCGGACGTAATAGAGCGGGACGAGTGGCAGAGCGACGCGGGTCCCCACGACGTAGACCATCTGCCGCGCGCTGTACTGCAGGAATGCCGGCTGCGAGCGGACCGTTTGGATCATCTCCCGGAGGCGGTCGAACCGCCGTCCTCCGGTCTCGCGCGGGGCGAGCACAGGATCCGGGACGCGGAACTGGCGCGAGTATCGAAAGCTGATCAGACCGGCGATGGAGAACCCGACGAATGCGAGCTGGTAGTTCCCCGGAAACGGCAGCCGGTCCAGCACCTGACCGATCAGGGTGACGGTGATGGCCATCGTCAGGCCCATGATCGCCCAGCGCCGCCCCATCAGCTCGTAGCGACCGCGCGAGCCGGCGGCGCCATCCATGACGATGGGAAACGCCACCATCCCGACGGTCGACGGGATCGCGGCCACCGCCCAGACGGCGAGAAGGGCGGGCACGACGACCGGCAGCGGAACGACCAGCAAGACGACGGCCGCGACCGCGTACGACAGGTGGGCCACCATCCGCGACCCGCTGTACCACGGGACGATGCGCCGCTGGCCCAGCAGGAACTGCCCAACCGGGATCGCCAGCAGGAATCCGCCCAGCGCCGGGATGGCCGTCAGCAGGCTGACATCGAACGCCGACCCTCCGAGCCGGACGATGAGGACGGGGAGGAACGGACTCACCGAGGCTATGACGCCCATGGCGATGGAGTCGCCGCGAATCATCCGGGAGTTGTGGAGTTCGGTCGAGAGCGGCGGCCGGGATCTGGATCGCCGTCGACCAAGCGGGTCCGGCAGGCCGAACTGCCCTGGTGGACGGATCAGGCGATTGAACACCGGTGGTCGAGGCCGGGTCAGCGCGCGACGGTGGGTGCCGGCTTGATGTCGGACATCCGGTCGTCGCGCGGTCCTGTCAATGGCACAACGGCATTGTAGATTGTCGACAAAACAGCTGCCATGACCCTCGTACAATCCCCGGAGGCGGGGAGGCTCCCCGATGGTGGACGGGCGGTGAGATGGCGGCGGAACGACGGGTCGGCGATGCGGTCGTGGAGGTCCTCCAGGCGGCGTCGGTCCGGACGGTGTTCGGGATCCCCGGGCTGCACACGCTCGGTCTGTACGATGCCCTGGCCGACGCCCCCTCGATCCGCCACATCCTGCCGCGGCACGAGCAGGGAGCCGCGTTCGCCGCCGACGGGTATGCGCGGGTGGGTGGGAGACCGGGGGTCTGTTCCACGACCACGGGTCCCGGCACGTTCAACACGCTGGCGGCCGTCGCCGAGGCGTGGTCCGACTCATCGCCGGTCGTGGTGTTGGCCGGCCAGATCGACAGCCACCTCGATGGATCGGGTCGCGGGATCCTCCACGAAACACCTGATCAGGGGCGCTCGTTCGAGGCGCTCACGTCGTACGTCGGTCGGCCACGAACCGCCGCGGCGGTTCCGAGGGCCGTCGCGGAGGCGCTCACCAGCTCGATGACCGGACGCCGACGGCCAGCCTACGTGGAGCTGCCGACCGACCTGCTCGTCATGCCGTACGACGGACCCATCCCGGTTGTCGAGTTCCCCGGACCGCTCTCTCCGGACCCACACGCGGTCATCGACGCCGCACGGATCCTGTCCGCCGGTCAGCGGGTGGTCATCGTGCCCGGCGCCGGGGTCCATCGCGCGCTGGCCTCAGCCGAGCTGCGCCGGCTGGCGCGTCGCCTGGACGCACCGGTGATGACCCCGATCACCGGCGCCGGTGCAATCCCGGCGGACGACCCGTTGTGGGCCGGGACGCTCAACCCGGCACGGCCGGAATGCCGGGCACTCCTCGATGAGGCGGACGTCGTGCTCGTCGTCGGGTGTCGGCTCGACGATGTCGAGACGGCCCACTGGACGCTCCCCCTCGGGAACCTCGTCCAGATCGACGTCGACCCGGCCGCCATTGGCCGCTCGTATCCCGTTGTGGCCGGTGTGGCCGGTGATGCGCGACTCGCCATCGATGGGCTGCTTTCCGAGCTCGGTCACCGTCCACGGTCGGCCGAGTCCGGCCGTGGAGTGGCCCGCGCGCGTGCCACCCGCGACGCCACGTTGACCGGCGTGTCGCCTGCCGTTCGCGCGGTCCGGACGTCGTTCCTGGCCGCACGTGCGGCGCTGCCAAGGGATGCCATCCTGACGCACGACGCCGCCACGTTGAACTCGTGGACAGGGTATGTCTGGCCGGTCTACGAGAGTGACGGGTCGATCTTCCCGTGGGGCTCGGCGACCCTCGGGTTCGCCCTCGGGGCAGCCAACGGCGCCGCGGTCGCCGCGCCTGGCCGCCGGGTCGTCGCGTCATGCGGTGACGGCGGCTTCCTCTTCACCGCGATGGAGCTGGCGACGGCGGTCGCACACGAGCTGGACGTGACGATCCTGATTCACGACGACGGCGCCTTCGGCTCGATCGCGCAGTACCAGCGACGACGTCACGGCCGCACCTATGCCACGGACCTCGTCAATCCGGACCTGGTGGCGTTCTCCCGCTCATTCGGCGTGCCGGCCGAGCGCGTCGAGGATGTCGGCGACCTCCCGCAGGCGATGGCCCGCGCGGTGGCTGATCCGGGGCCGTCGGTGGTCGTCCTGTCGGCCCCACTCGGGCAGCCGTGGGACTAGCGGTGCGGCGGTCAGGCGATGATCAGCTCACCGCCGTGGATGTCGACGTTGGCTCCGGTGATGTAGGCCGCCTCATCGGACGCGAGGAAGCACACCAGGGAGGCGATCTCCGCGGCGTCGGCCAGCCTGCCCAACGGGATCGATTCGAGGACCCGCGCCATCCGATCGGCGTCGGTGGAGTCGCGGACCATTGGCGTGTTGACGATCCCGGGCGAGATCGCATTGACCGTGATCGCATCGCCGGCCCACTCTCGGGCGAGGTGACGAGTCAAGCCCAGGACGCCGGCCTTGGCCGTCGTGTAGTGGACGCCACCGAGCGTGCTCGTGGCCCGTCCGGCCATCGATGCGACGTTGACGATCCGTCCATGCCCGGAGTCACGGAGGGCAGGGTAGGCCGCGCGAGCACACAGGAAGGCCCCAGTCAGATTGGCGTCGACGACGAGGTGCCACTCGTCCGGCGTGACCTCCGCGGCTCGCGTGGTGCGCAGGATCCCCGCGTTGTTGACGAGCACGTCGATCCGGCCGAAGCGCGCCACCGCGACGGCCGCGAGGCCGTCGGCGTCGGCGGGTTTCGTTACATCGGTGTGGATGGCAACGGCCTGGCCACCGGCCGATCCGATCGATCGGACAACCTCCTCAGCGGTGGCCATGTTCAGGTCGGCGACCACGACGACGGCGCCGTCGGCAGCGAATCGCTCGGCGATGGCGCGACCGATCCCCTGGCCCGCTCCGGTCACGATGGCGACCCGACCGTCAAACCGCCGCTTCGGCAACGTCCTTCTGGTCATGCGACCTATTGTCGCGTGATGCTGGACGCCCGTCTCGCCACGGTGCCACCGCCCCTCTGGGCCGGCTTCGGGCGGTGATCGACGTCGTCCTGCGCGGCGCCCGCCTCTATGACGGCTCGGGTGGCCCACCGATCGACGGCGACCTCGCCGTCGTCGACGATCGCATCGCCTCGGTAGGTCGGCCGATCCCGGACGGCGCCATCGGCCAGGTGATCGAGCTCACGGGGCGTGCCGTGGCGCCCGGGTTCATCGACCTGCACACCCACTCCGACGTGTCTCTCCTGAGCGACCCGGGTTGCGTCAGCGCGATCGAGCAGGGCGTCACCACCCAGGCCGTGGGCCTGTGCGGCTTCTCGGCCGGTCCGCTCTCGGCCGCCAGCCTCGTGGGGATGATCGACGAGGAGCCCGTCTTCGCGTTCCCCGACGTCGACTGGAGCTGGAACTCGATCGGCGGCTATCGCGAGGCCGTGGCACGGGCGCGACCGGCGACCAACGTCACGACGTTCGTGGGCCACAACACGCTCCGGCGGCTCGTCGTGGGCACGGCGAACCGTCCGCCAACGACGGTCGAGCTCGATCGGATGCGCGCCCTGGTGCGGGACGCGATCGACGAAGGTGCGCGCGGGTTCAC
Source organism: Chloroflexota bacterium (assembly GCA_031395155.1). Taxonomy (GTDB): domain Bacteria; phylum Chloroflexota; class Limnocylindria; order Limnocylindrales; family CSP1-4; genus CAKKPP01. The sequence continues at coordinate 9,502 of JANNUK010000166.1, forward strand.
GACCGGGCTGTCCTACGCCCCGGGGACGTTCGCTGCCACCGACGAGCTGGTGGCGCTGGCCAGCGTGGCCGCCGGGCGCGGTCTCACGTACCACACCCATATGCGCTACGGCGAGCTCGACGTTCGCGGCTCCGTCGCGGAGGCCCTCGATACCGCCCGACGCGCCGGCGTGACGCTGAACATCTCGCACCTGTATCCCCGCGCGAACCAGCCGCCCGAGGAGGCGGACGTCCTGCTCGGCATGCTGGATGATGCCGTGGCGCAGGGCATGGAGGTCACCTTCGATCTGACGACCTTCCTGCGCGGCGGCGGCGCGTGGGTCCAGTCCCTTCCGGCATGGGCGCGGGACGGCGGGAATGTGGCTACCGCGGACGCGATCCGCAACCCGTCGTCACGTCTCCGTCTCATCGAGGCCCTGACGGGACCGGACGCCGACTTCTGGCTGGCGGACTGGGACGACCAGGTCATCTGCAAGGTCAATCGCCCCGAGAACGAACCCCTTGCCGGTCGCACGGTCGGCGAGGTGGCCAGGGAGCGAGGCCAGGCGCCGATCGACACAGCCCTCGACCTGGTCCTCGAGGACGGGCAATTCTGGATCGCCCCGACGATCAAGGATCAGGGCCATCTGGACCGGCTCATCACGAGCCCGCTGTGCGTCCCGATCGGCGACGGGTTCGCCAGCCACCCCGACAAGCACCGGGCGTACGGTCTCATGCCCAAGAGTTTCGGCACGTTCCCCCTCGTCCTCGGCTCGTACGTCCGTGATCGGGGCGTCCTGACGCTGCCGGACGCGGTGCGCAAGATGACGGCCGAGCCCGCCCGGCGGCTCGGGCTGACGGATCGCGGGCAGCTGGCGGCAGGGCAGGCCGCCGATCTGGTGGTGTTCGATCCCGCAACGGTGGGGAACCGGGCCACGGAAGCCGACCCCGCGGCGCGCCCGTCGGGCATCGAGCGGGTCATGGTCAACGGGTCGTGGGCCGTGATCGACGGGCGGGCAACGGGAGCCCGGTCGGGGCAGTCGCTCTAGGAGTATTGATCGAATGCCAGGTGGAGGGTGTTGAGGCCGCGGTTGGTCACATCGTTCCGGACGTCCGGCCGCGGGTCGGCAGCGGGGTCCAAGCGCAGGCCGGGCAGGCGGCGAACGAGTGTCTCGACCACGATCTGTACCTGGAGACGGGCCAGCGGGGCGCCCAGGCAGAAGTGCGGCCCGAGGCCGAGGCTCAGGTGGCGCGCCGGCGGGCGTTCGATGCGGAAGACATCCGGATCCTCGAACCTGGCCGGGTCACGGGCGGCCGAACCCAGCGCCTGCCGGACAAGGTCCCCCGCCCGGAGGGTCCGGTCCCGCAACTCGACGTCCTCGGTCACGTAGCGCAGGTTCATCTGGAACGGCGCGTCGTAGCGGAGCATCTCCTCGACGGCCGCCGGGACCAGCTCGGGTCGGTCACGAAGGAGTTCGAGCTGGGTCGGATGCCGTACCAACGCGCTCATCCCGAGCGAGATGAGCTGGGTCGTCGTGTCGTGGCCGCCGAGGAACAGCGTGATCGCGGTGCTCAGAAGCTCGGCTTCGGTCAGCCGGCCCCCCTGGAACTCCGCGGCGACGAGGGCGCTCAGCAGGTCGTCCCTGGGCCGCGCCCGCCGCTCGACCAGGAGGTCGTAGATCCACGCCCGGGCCTCGACCACGGCGTCGTTCGCGTCCTCAGCCGCCTTCGGATCGACCACACCCGACGCGAAGAAGAACCCGTTGATCCGGTAGGTCCACTCCCGGAAGCGTTCCCGATCGGCCACCGGGAAGCCCGACATCTCGGCGATCACCACCGCCGGCAGTGGATGCGCCAGATCGGCGACGAGCTCGATCCGGCCGGTCGCAAGGTGCGGTTCGAGATATCCCTCGACGAGCTCCGTGATCCGCGGTCGCAGCGACTCGACTCGCCGTGGCGTGAACGCCGCGCTCACGACGCCGCGGATGTGGGTGTGATCGGGCGGGTCGGTCTGGGCCATGCCCACGGCGAAGTTCTCGTGCAGGGCGGCGAGGCGGCCGGGCGCCCAGCCGGGCGTCCGCTCGATGATCCGGGTCACCCGCTTGGCGCTCGAGAACCGTTGGGTGTCGCGGATGGTCATCTCGATGTCGTCGGCTCGCGTGAGCAGCCAACAGCCCCAGCGCTCTACTGGATGGACCGCTGACTCGTCGCGGAAGCGACGGAAGATGGGGTAGGGGTCGGTGATGAAGTCCGCTGACTCGAGGAGCGCGTCGAGCTCGGTGTCGGGCATGGTCATCGCCCGGAGCCGGCGGGGCGCGCCGCACCGCGGGGGAGTCGAGCGGCTACGCTGGACGCCCGACCAGAAGGAGCCCCGACGCAATGGACACCGCCAGGAGCCGAGACCGTCTCAGCGGGTGTTACGTGACCATCCCCACGATGTTCCGTGACCCCGATCTCGAGGTGGACCTCGACGCGATCCGCCGGCACGTCCGCTTCCTCATCGACGGCGGGCTCACGGCGGGCGACGCGGTGTTGCTCGCCGGTGGCGCGGCCGGAGACTTCTCCACGTTGACCTTCGACGAGCGCCTCGCGATCATCGATGTTGTGGTCGACGAGGCGGCCGGACGGGTGCCCATCGCAATGGGTGGCCAGACGACGAGCACGCGCGAACTCGTCCAGCTCGCGAAGGCCGCAGAGCGCGCGGGTGCCGACTACCTCCAGGTCTCGCCGCCCTTCTATTTCGGACACACCGAGGGGGACTTCGAGGAGCACATCCTCGCCGCCGCCGATGCGGCCGATGTCGGACTCATCGTCTACAACACGTTCTGGACCAGCCTTGGCCTGTCCAGCGCCATGGTGGAACGGCTGGCCGATGTGCCCAATGTCGTGAGCCTCAAGTGGTCCACCCCGGACACCGCGAGCATGACGTTCGAGGGGGTCGTCAGCCGCTTCTCCGATCGCTTTGCGATCATCGACAACCAGATGCGCTACGTGACCAGCCATATCCTGGGCGCCCGGTCCATCGAGATCCACGTGGCGAACTATTGGCCGCAATGGGCGGTGGGACTGTGGCGGATGCTTGAGCGTGGCGAGTACGCCGAGGCCCAACGTGAGATGGGCCGTGTCGCCATGCCGTTCATGGCCCTCTGGACCGAGATGGAGACCTTCACGAGCGGCGACGGATATCTCGACAAGCTGTGCATGGAACTCGTCGGGCTCGACTCGAGTCGTTCCCGGCCGCCGACCCGCGATGTCCGGTCGCGCTACCGCGAGCAGGCACGCCAGATGCTCCTGGACTGCGGTGTCCCCGGGGTCGTCGCACGAGCCTGACGGAAGAAGCGACCACGACGCCCGTCGGGTGTCACGGCCGCTAGCGGGCAAACCAGCGACAGGCAAATCGAGCATGTCGGTCCTCCCAGCGCCGCGTGTAGGGATCGATCCGGCGGACCTGCGCCTGTCCGTCGGTCCGCAGGAAGATCCAGGCCACATCCCAGTTGCCGGACCCGTACCGGATCGGGATGCCACCGGCGACGCGGATCAGGGGGTGCGTCAACGCCACGTACAGACCAGCCCGGACATGAACGAATCCCGAGCCGACCAGGGTGAAGGTCTGGACGCCGGGCCGCGTGCCCGCCGACTCGATGTCGGCCCCAAGGTCGCGGATCCCGACCTTGATCTCCCGGCCTGCGATCTGGGCTGCCTCCAGCGCCGCGAACGACCCGCCCGTGACGGTCCCTTCGGCGTCATGCGCGAGGATCTGCTGCCAGTCGTCCCGGACGAAGAACCGGTAGACCTCCATGTCGTACACGAAGTTCCGCGACGGACCGGTCGTCCCGATGTCGAAGAACTCCTGGACGCCCATCTTGGGCATGTCGAGCGGCGTTGGGACCACGGTCCGGGCGCCAGGCGCCACCTCTCCCGGATCCGCGCCCAGGACGAGATTGGCCAGGGACTGGTCGCCATCCATCGTGTACAGGAAGAACGACATCCTGGGGTCCGGCCCGTTAAACCCGTGGGGCGGCTCGAGGGGCTGGCGCAGCGTCGTGACGGCGGCGACGTAGCGATCGTCGACCAGCAGGGTCTCGCGGAAGTCAATCACTTCGCGGATCGGTCCATCGAGCGCCGGGTCGCTGCCACCGCCGGGCAGGATGTGTTCCTCGTACAGGAACTCGGTGTAGATCCGGAGGTCGGCGCCACGCCCGATGGCGGCCGCAAGGGCCGACTTGGAGCCGGCCGTCACCGACCGGTCGGGGGCCAGCTCCAGGACTTTCTCCCAGGACGGTCCGCCGCTCACTGGATGCACGTCGATCCGGGCGGTCGGATGCCGAGCAGCCTGGCCGCCGTCAGGCCCATCACGTCGGCCAGCTCCTCGTCTGTCAGTAATCCGCACCTCTCGATCCAGCGGCGCGATTGGCGGTACGTGCAGAATCGGTTCTGGAACGGCATGTCTGTACCCCACATCAGGTTTCGAGCACCGACATGGCGAAGCATCGCCTCCAATGCGGCCCAGACTTCGTGGTATGGATAGTCGAAGAGGTCGCCGAGACGCACCGGGAAGCTGACCTCCAGGCGAAGCTGCGGGTTCTGCCAGGGCTCCCATATCTCGTCGGGCAGGATGAGACGGTCACCGTCGAGGAAGGCCCGGTATGGGAAGCCATGGGTCACGCTGGCCGGGACGTCCGGGTAGCGCTCCATCCAACGCTTGAGGACGTCGAGCTCGGCCAGGAAACCGTCGCGCTCGTCGGTGTGCCCGGGCGATGCCCCGAGTGTGAACGCGACCGGCACCTTGAGGCCGGCGACCGCCTCCCAGAACGGCCGGTACGGACCGTCGTCCATGGCCCGCCGCCGGCTCGATAGGCGTATTCGGGGATGAACTTGATGACATGCATCCCGTGGACCCGGACGGCCTGCTCCAGGCCGGCTGGTGATGGAGGGCATGAAATACCTGCACCTCGCCCAGATGGGCAGACGCGCTCGGATGGCCGGCCGCTCGATCCGGCGACACGAAGCAATACACGTGCGAGTCGACGA
>JANNUK010000177.1:0-3039 GCA_031395155.1 Chloroflexota bacterium
ACGCCGGAAGTGGGGCGCGCCGGATCAGGATATTCCCGCCCGTAATCAGGAGCCACCCGTGCGCGCTTGGCGCTGCACCAGATACGACGGATCTCGCGCACCGTCACGCTCGCTGCGCCTCGTTTCGATTACCGAGCGTAGTCAATGGGCCGTCGAGCCCGCGATTGACACCAACCTGGACCGCGGTCCGGCGGCTCGCCGCGGACGCTGGACGCGCTCGCTCGGTCGCATCGGAGGCCGCTGCTTGAATCCCGGCCGACATGACAGTTCCTCTGATCGTGCAGAAATACGGCGGTTCGTCCGTCGGCAGCGCCGCGCGTATTCGCAGCGTGGCCGAGCGGATTGCTCGCACCCGCGCGGACGGCAACGACCTGGTCGTCGTCGTGTCGGCGATGGGCGACACCACCGACGAGCTGCTCTCCCTCGCGGCGGCCGTGACCGACGATCCGGATCCGCGCGAGATGGACATGCTCCTCGCCACCGGCGAGCACCAGAGCGCGACCCTGCTGTCGATGGCACTCCACGCCCTGGGGGTGCCGGCCATCTCGCTGACCGGGGCCCAGGCCGGGATCACCACGGACGGGCGCTACGGTCGAGCCCTGATCGCCAACGTGGAGCCGCGCCGCGTTCGCCAGGAGGTCAGCACCGGGAAGGTTGTGATCGTGGCCGGATTCCAGGGCCGGAGCGGCCTCGGGACCACCGACGACGGCCATGACCTCGCCGAGACGACGACGCTCGGCCGCGGCGGCTCGGACACCACGGCCGTCGCGCTGGCCGCCGGCCTCGCCGCCGATCGCTGCCAGATCTACACGGACGTCACCGGGATCCACACCGCCGACCCGCGCCTGGTGCCGTCGGCGCGGCACCTCCCGGTGATCGGCTACGAGGAAATGCTCGAACTCGCCCAGCAGGGGGCCCAGGTCATGCAGGTCCGGGCGGTCGAGCTGGGCTGGGTGAACGGCGTCGTCATCGAGGTCCTGAGCTCGTTCGTGGACGCGCCGGGTACGCTGATCAAGGAGGATCCGCTCGTGGAGCAGCGCAACAAGGTTCGCGGCCTCGCCCACGACCGCAACGTGGCCAAGGTGACGCTGGTCGCCGTGCCGGACCGGCCCGGGGTTGCCCGCGCCGTCTTCGACCCGCTGGCGGAGGCCGGGATCAACATCGACATGATCGTCCAGAACGTCGGCCACGACGGCGCCACCGACCTGTCGTTCACCGTGCCGAGGATGGAGCTGGCCAGCGCGACGCGGACCCTCGAACCGATCGTCCGAGCACTCGGGGCCCGAGAGCTGACCTCGGATGCATCGGTCGCCAAGGTCTCGATCGTCGGGGCCGGCCTCCACAACGCGCCGGGCTACGCGGCCCGGATGTTCGGGACGCTGGCCGACGCCGGGGTGAACATCGAGATGATCTCGACCTCCGAGGTACGGATCACCTGCATGATCGCCGAGACCGACCTCGAGATTGCACTCAACGCGCTCCACGGCGCCTTCGAGCTCGAGAAGCCGGATCCGGTCGACGCGGCGGCGCTCGCTTGAGGCGGTCGTGACGGCCGCCCCGATGGCCGATCCTCCGACGTCGAGCGCGACCGGGCCGTTCCTGGCCCGCCAGCAGCGCTTCGCCGCGGTCGGCTCCACGAACGACGTGGTCCGGACGTGGCTCGCCGACGGCACGCCCGAGGTGTGCCTGGCCGTGGCCGACGAGCAGACGGCCGGTCGCGGTCGGTCGGGGCGGAGCTGGCTGGCGCCTGCCGGGCGAGCGCTGCTCCTGTCGCTCGGGTTTCGACCGGTGTGGCTGGCCCCGGATCGGGTCTGGCGGCTCGCGGCGATCGCCTCGCTGGCCATGGCCGACGCGGCCGAGGAGGTCGCCGGATTGTCGGATCGTGCCGTTCGCCTGAAGTGGCCGAACGACCTCGTCATCGAGACGGTCGCCGGGCGCGCCCTCGACGGGGGACCCGTCGCCGGGCCCCGGTCCCCCGGGGACCCCGAGCGCGTCGTGCTGAAGCTCGCCGGCGTCCTGGGCGAGACCGACGGGCTCGGTGGCGACGATCCGCGGGTGGTGGTCGGCCTCGGGATCAACGCCGACTGGGCCGCGGCCGACTTCCCGCCGGACCTTGCCGGCGCGATGACGTCGCTGCGCGAAGCGTCCGGCGGTCGCCCTGTCGACCTCGCGATGTTGCTCGACGCGTTCCTCGGCCGGCTCGAGGCCCGCGTCGAGGCGCTGCGCGCGGGTCGCTTCGACGTTGCCGACTGGACGGATCGGCAGCTCACCACCGGCCGCACGGTCCTCCTCGATTCCGCCGACCGTGGGACGGAATCGGTGCGCGCCCTGGGCGTCGATTCGCTCAGCGGCGCGCTGGTCGTCGCGGACGCTGACGCCCATGACGGTGAGCGTTCGGTCCTGTCCGGCGAGATCGTCCATCTTCGGGTTGGGGTGTAACACCGTGGCCCGTCCGGGATTGAGGAAGGTAGGAGCGGCCCAGGCCGCCGCTCCGCGGATCGCCCACCTCGACCGCGATCGAGCGCTCGTGGAGGCGGCCCGTCGGGATCCATCCCGCTTCGACGCCCTCTATCGCAGGTACCTCGCACAGGTGTACAGCTTCGCGTACTACGAGCTCGGCGATCATCACGCCGCTGAGGACGCCACCGAGCGGACCTTCCTGTCCGCGCTCGCCAACATCCATCGGTTCGAGGAGCGGGCCCGCCCGGCCGACGGCGAGGGCGCGTCGACGTTCCGGGTGTGGCTGTTCCGGATCGCCCGCAACGCCATCGCCAACCAGCGCCGCACCGTGCGCCGGCGGCCGACGGCACCGATCGAGGCCGCCGCGATCGTGGCCGACCCGCTCGACGTGGAGGGGGATGCCGTTCGCCGCGAGGAGGGGAGCGCGGCATGGCTGGCCGTGGGGCGCCAGCCGACGGATCGCCGCCGGGCGCTCATCCTGCGCTTCGTCGACGAGATGAGCACGGCCGAGATCGCCGGCGTCATGGGTCGCTCCGAGGGCGCGATCCGGGTCCTCATCCATCGCGCCCTGCGCTCGGT
>JANNUK010000217.1:0-1918 GCA_031395155.1 Chloroflexota bacterium
CCGATCGCAACGACGCCTTGTTCGCGGTTCGCCCACGCGGGTCGGCGCCGCGCCACCCAGACCCCGGCTGCGCCGAGGCCCCCGGCCGCGGCGACGACGAGTGGCGCGAGGAGCAGCGGCACGAACCGCGGATAGTCCGTGGAGGCCCCGCCGAGTGCCGACAATCCATACATTGCCCACGAGGCGCCGAGCCACGCAGCAAGGACGGTCCAGGCGTCGCGCCGCGCGGGAAGCCGTCTCGCGATCAAGATACGGCCGGCCCAGGTACCGACCGACAGCAGGCCGATGCCGATGATTGCCAGCGTCGGTGGGTAGGCGCCGATGAGCTGGATGACCCGCTCGGGCCCGCGGTAGGCAAGGCTTGCCGGGTTGGTCACGTAGCCGAGCGACGCCGGGGCGATCACCACGATCCAATAGCCGGCGATCGCCGCGAGACCGGCGGCCAGGGGACGCACCTGCCGCAGGCGTGCGGCCAGGCGCTGTCCAGGGTCCGGGAGCGCCGCGAGACCGGCCGCCGCCAGGCATACCGGCAACGCCATCGCGGCCGTGGGCACGTGCGTCAGACAGGTCGCAAACAGCGCGACACAGCCGGCCGCCCACCAGCGCCGCTCCGTCGCCCGCGACCGAAGGGCTCGACTGAAGGCTGCGAAGGCGAGGATGAGCCCGACGATGGCTGCGGCCTGCAGCAATCCGCCGAATGCCAGCAGCTCGAGGTATCGGTCGGTCACGAGCAGGCCCAGGACAACCGCCAGGAGGCCAGTCAGCGATCGACCGCCGAGGACCGATCCGGCCGCGTAGAACGCAAGCCCCAGCGCGATGACGATCAGGAATCCGACGGCATGCAGCGCGAGGATCGGGTCGCCCAACCCGCCCTGAAGCCAGGCGATCGCGATGGGCACGAGCGGCGGAACATCCGCCAACGCCCGGTAGTCGGGCGTCGATTCGCCGCCGAACGCCCGCGCGACCATCAACCACTGGCCGTAATCGCCGCTGCCGATCGGTGTCGACCACACGAGAGCGGCAACGATTGCCGCAACGCCGGCGGACGCAAGGGTGGGAATGCCGGCTGGCAGCTCGGGACGTGGAGGCGCGACGATGGCCGATCTCGATGCGGGGGCCGGGCGGGCGGCGATCATTCGGTGCCGACCGCCACGACAGCTTCGGCTGCCCCCGGTCCCGTGGTGAAACCGTGCCGGCGGGCTGCGACGGCGTGGATGTAGATCCGCTCCATGTCGAGCGCACGGTCGTCCCAGCCCCGAGTCGCGGCGGACCTCCGTGCCGCGCGAGCCATCCTTGCGAGTCGCGCCGGCTCGGCCAGCAGGCCCGCCAGCGCGTCGCTGAGACCGGCCACGGTCGGCTCGCACACCACCCCGTCATGGCCATCGGACACGAGGTCCGGCGCTGCGCTCAGTGGACTGCGGACCACGACCGGTACCAGGCCGCACGCCTGGCCCTCGACGACCGCGATCCCATAGCCCTCCCGGATCGAGGGCAGGACGAGGATCCGCGACGTACGCATGAGACGGATGACCTCCGCGTCGGCGATCCGACCGGCAAACACGACGCGGTCTGCGACCCCCAGCTCCGTTGCCAGCTCGGTCAATCGCAGACGTTCGGGACCGTCCCCGGCAACGACGCAGCGGACGTCCGGAAATCGCCCGGCAAGCGTCCCGATGGCGCGGATCAGGAGGTCGACCCGCTTTTCGTCGATGAGCCGCCCCACGAAGAGGACATCGGAACCCTGGCCGCGCTGCCGGCCCGTGCGGTGTGATGGTTTACCGAACGTAGCACCGGAGGTGGGTCATGGTGTGAGCCCTACTTTGTGGCCAGGACGAACGGCCGTCGTGTTCGAGTCGCCGCGGCGCGGTGCCTGCCGGCACCGCGGACCGTCGTTGATCAGCCCTTTGCGGCTCGCCGT
>JANNUK010000283.1:0-1504 GCA_031395155.1 Chloroflexota bacterium
CCATGACACCCACGGCCGAGGCGACGCTCACAGACTTCCTGCGCGATCCGAATGCCATCGTCGAGCAGCTCGAACGCCGCGATGTCGTCCTCCATCGACGCAATGCTGCAGACCTGCACCTGAGTCTGCGCTCGAGGGTCCAGGCGGATGACGAAGCCGTGGAGTTCCTGGCCCGCCTGCTCGGCCGCGTCCTTGCCGACGATGAAATCCGTGGACGCCTCGCGGAAGCAGCGGCCGCCATCCCCTGGGTGACGCTCCTGCCCACCGCCGAACGCGGGATGTTCGTCGAGGAGTTCGTCCGAATCGCGGAGGGTGCCGCAGAACTCGGCTCGATGGCCGCCCTGGCACAGGTTCTCATCGAATGGAAGGCAACCGCCGCCATCCACGCCGACCCGACCCTGGCGATCGAACTGAAGCGCCCGATCGCCGGCATCGGCGCGCGAGTCAGCAAACCACGCGACCACTGAACCGGTGCCCAAGCGCGGCGACAGGGTCGCTCCGCCGCCTGCCCCGGTCGAATGGGATGTTCGATTCGGTGACGCGGCTGTGGTCAGTGGTTGGGATTGGCTTTCGAGCCAGGCACCGGGACCGACGCGCACCGCGTGGGTGACCCTGCGGTCGGAGCCACGAGCTCGGAGCGACCGTCAGCATCCCTTGAAGGGCGAACTCGGGGCGAGATCCATCGGTGGCCGGACCCTGGAGCAATGGCAACTCGAGGTCACCGGTGCGGGCCGCCTCTGGTACGCGATCGACGACGACCGTCGCACCGTGATCCTGACGCTGGCGAGCGTCGGGCATCCCAGAAGCACCGAATGATCCGCCCAGTCCCACTTCATCGACCTGTGCCGGATGCTCGGTGAGCCGACGCCCCATGAACGCCGATCCCGCCAGACCCAGGTCGTCGTCCTCGACCCGCGGCCCTGAGCGCCGCCCGCTGAAGGCGGCCCGGGATCCGGCCCGATGTCGTCGCCAGACGACAACTGGACCACAACGGGCCGTTGCGGCCGGCCTGGATCAGTTTCAACGGTTCGGGCGCCCTGTTTCGCCGCCGAAGTGTCGCCGGCCGGCGACCGTGTGACCACAGAACCCACGCAATCGTTCCGCAAGCCAGCCACGCGAGGATCTCGGGCGTCCGGTTGTCGCCCCGCGACGACACTTGGCGGCGCGGCGACACGGCGGCGATCGCGATGCGGACGCTCACGCTGCCACGACCGAGCGAGCTTCCTTCGAGCCCGGGTTGACGCCCATGCGCACTAGTTGTACGGTTCGTACGAGATGTACGACACGACCGACGAGCACGCTACCGGCCATGTGAGCGTCAGCGAGGCACGCGAGACGTTCGCCGACCTGGTCAACCGGGTCGCGTATCGCCATGAACGAGTGCTGGTCACGCGCCGTGGTCGGCCAATCGCAGCGATCGTGCCGATCGAGCAGGTCGAATTCCTCGAGCGGGCGGAGGACGAATACGACCAGCGCATGGCGGATGAGGCGCTCAAGGAGCTGG
>JANNUK010000310.1:0-1688 GCA_031395155.1 Chloroflexota bacterium
CGCCCCGCCCACCGCGATCGCGGCCAGCGCGAGGGTCACGATGCGGCCGCCGGGGATGAGGATCGGCTTGCCGGCGATCAATCCCTGGAGCTTGCCACTCGCGATGAGCGAGCCCGTGAAGGTCACGCTGCCAATGATCACGTCGAGGACCACCGCGACGGTCGTCTCGAGGGAGACGGCTTCCCCGAGCCGCTCGAAGCGGAGGTAATCGTCGATCGCAACGAGGGCGGCAGCGCCGCCGCCGACCGCGTTGAACAGCGACACCAGTTGCGGCATCGCGGTCATCTTCACCTTGCGGGCCGTCCAGAGGCCGGCACCACCGCCGATGACGGTCCCCACCGCGATGATCAGCCAGGTGCTCCCCGGGGTCCCGGCACGGAATGCCAGAAAGATGGCGGTGGCGATCACGGCGGCAGCCATGCCGGCGGCCGATAGGCGATTACCGCCACGAGCCGTGGCCGGCGAGTTCATCTGGATGAGGCCGATGATGAAGCAGGAGGCGCCGCCCAGCCAGACGAGGCGGACGATCGATTCGAGGGCCGCGAAGTCCATCGCCTAGCCCTCGCCCCGCTCGGTCGGCTTGGGGGCCGTCGGTTTCTTCTTGAACATCTGGAGCATCCGGTCGGTGACCACGTAACCACCCACCACGTTCATCGTTGCGAAGGCCACCGCCACGAGGCTCAGCACCTGGCTCAGGGGCTCGATCGCATTCGCCGCGATGAGCATCGCGCCGACGAGGATGATCCCGTGGATCGAGTTCGCGCCCGACATGAGCGGCGTGTGGAGGGTCGCCGGGACCTTGCTGATGACGGCGAACCCGACGAGGATCGCCAGAACGAAGATCGTCAGGGCGAACAGGAGGGCTTCGTTCACGCGGACTTCCCCTCGCCGACGGCCGCGGCCGGTTCGAGCAGCTTCTTCGTCGCCTCCTGGATGACCTTGCCGCCGTGGGTGATCACGGTCGCCTTCGTCACCTCGTTGTCGAAGTCGAGGTGCAGGTTGCCGTCCTTGACCATCTCGAGCAGGCAGGCCGAGATGTTCCGGGCGTAGAACGCGGAGGCGCTCACTGGCATCGTCGCCGGCAGGTTGTCGGGGGCGATGATCGTCACCCTGTTGTCGGAGACGACCGTTTCGCCGGCCTTGGACAGCTCGCAATTGCCGCCGAGGGGCGAGGCTGCCATGTCGACGATGACCGAACCGGACTTCATCCGGGCCACAGCGTCGGCCGTTACCAGGACCGGAGGCTTGCGCCCCGGGACCTGGGCGGTGGTGATGACGATGTCCATGCCGCCGATCGCCTCGTTCAACTCGGCCTGCTGGGCGGCCCGTTCCTCGGCGGTCAACTCGCGGGCGTACCCACCCGCACCGGTGGCATCGATCCTGGTCTTGAGCTTGATGAACTGCGCGCCGAGCGATTCGGCCTGCTCGCGCGTCTCCGGCCGGACGTCGTACGCCTTGACTACCGCGCCGAGCCGCCGCGCGGTCCCGATCGCCTGGAGGCCGGCCACACCGATCCCCAGGATCAGCACGTTGGCGGGCTTCGCCGTACCTGCAGCGGTCGTGAGGAGCGGGAAGTAGCGCCCAAAGGCGTTGGCAGCGATGAGCACCGCCTTGTATCCGCCGACGTTCGCCTGGGAGCTGAGGGCGTCCATCGTCTGGGCTCGGGAGAGGGTCCGCGGGATCGCGTC
>JANNUK010000331.1:0-2914 GCA_031395155.1 Chloroflexota bacterium
CCCCACCAACGGCGAGCGGATCACCTCCCCGAAAACGGCGGCACAGATGCGGTCCTACCTCGCCCTGCGGTTTCCCGACCTGGCCGCACAACCGATCGTCGAGACCCGTGTCTGTCAGTACGAGGCCACGCCCGACACGCACTTCATCATCGACCGCCATCCCGACTTCGATAACGTCTGGATCGTCGGCGGCGGCTCGGGCCATGGCTTCAAGCACGGCCCGGTCATCGGACGCTACGTCGCGGACCTGCTGGGCCTGCCGGCCGCTCCGGGAGGGCCCGACCGCGATCCCCTGCCCGTTCCCGATGACGATCGCTTCTCGGTCACGCGCCCGCGCCACACGGATGCGAGCATGCGCACCGGCCGTCCAGGGCGCTAGCCGTTCGTGGCGAGGGGGCCCTCCGGGACCTCGATGAGAATTCGACCGTCCTCGATGAGCACCGGGTAGCGGACCAGCGGCTCTTCGGCCGGGGGGTCCAGCGCCTCGCCGTCGGCCAGGTCGAAGCGCGACAGGTGCAGCGCGCAGGTCAGCGTGTCGCCCGTCAGGAAACCCTTGTCGAGCTCGAAGTACTCGTGGCTGCAGATGCCCTGGAACGCGCGGAGGTCGCCGCCGGTGTTGATGACGATGACCATGTCCGTGCCGTCGACCCAGGCCATCTTCATCGTCCCGTCCGGCACCTCGTCGAGGGCCAGGAGGTCGATCCGCCTCATGCGGCCGGGGCGCTCCCGGCGACGGCCGGCACCACCGGAGCTGCCGACACGACTGAGCGGGCCAGCCCGGCGGCCCATTTCTCCTCGAGCAGCACGCGCAGGCGATCCTGCGATTCCTCGAGCGGCACTCGCGCCACCACCGGTTCGAGGAAGCCGAGGACGATGAACTTGCGCGCCTCGTCCGGCGGGATGCCGCGGCTCTCCAGGTAGAAGAGCTGGGTTTCATCGATGGGTCCCACCGATGACGAATGCATCGCGCGGCGGCAGTCCGGCTGATCGATCTCGAGCGACGGGATCGCGACGGCCCGCGCGGATCGGCTCAGGTTCATCCCGAACTCGCCGAGGAAGCTGTCGGTGCCGATCGCGGATTTCTCGATCGTGATCAGGCCTTTCATGTAACTGCGGGCCTTGTCGAACAGGACGCCCTTCGAGAGGAGGCTGCCCGTGGTGTCACGACCGATGTGGCGCGTGTACGAGGTCAGGTCGAACAGCTGGTCTTCGGCCGCGAACACGATCTCGACCTGCTCGACGGTACTGCGGTCGCCCTCGAGCCGGTTGTCGATCCGGCTGCGCACGAGTCGCCCACCGAGCTGGGCCATCGCCCAGCGGAGGTTGGCGCCCTCTCCGATGGCGGCCATTCGATGCTGGAATACGACCGCGCGGTCGCCAAACTCCTGGAGGCTCGCGACCGCGAGATCCGCGCCGGCGCCGAGGTGGAGCTCCATCGATCCTGTGAAGAGCGATTGCGGGACGCGTTCGCCGGCCGCGCAGGCGATGTCCGGGCCGGATGGGCGCAGTTCCTCGACGAGAGTCGCCGTGGCTCCCTCTCCGAGTTCCACGATGGTCCTGGTGAGCAGCGCCCGATCCGGGTTGCCGGCCAGCCAGCGAACGACGATCGGGCGGTCCAGGCGGACGCCGGCGGGCACGGAGATCGCGACGCCCTGGTTCCACCCGGCACGGGTGAGCTGAGCCAGGCGATCGTCGGCCGGGATGGAAGCGTCGTTGGTGAGCAGGCGGCGGGCTGCGTCGGGGTCGCGGGCGATCAGCGCTCCGAGCGTCTCGACGGTGACCCCCGCGGCGATAGACGCCGCGTCGAGGGTCAGGACGTCGACGCGGTCCTCGCGGAGCTCGATCACGGCCGCGGGGCCGCCGCCGGGCGCTCCCCCGCCGTCGCCGGTTGCCCCACTCGTCGTTGACGCGGGTTCGGTCGCCGTGGCCTCCCACGCCCGCGTTTCGGCGAGGTCGCTCGTCCGCAAGTCCACGTAGGGCGTGTAGAGCCGGTTCGACTCGATCGGCAGGGCGTCAAAGCGCTCGAGCGCTGCTCGTCGGTCGGCGGTCAGCCAGTCGGGGTCGGTCGCCGACCACCGGTCGAGGAGATCCCGGTCGAGGACGAACGTCAGATCCGCGCGCTTGCGCTTGGCCTGCGTCGCCGGAGCGGCGGTCTCGGGCGTAGCTTTCGGAGTCTTTGAAGCCGACGGTTTGGTGGTCGCCTCGGTCACCCGAGCGAGCCTTCCATCTCGAGCTTCACCAGTCGGTTGAACTCGATGGCGTATTCCATCGGCAGTTCCTTGGTGAAGACCTCGAGGAAGCCCTGAACGATGAGGTTCTGCGCCTCGTTCTCGGTCAGGCCGCGACTCATCAGGTAGAAGACCTGGTCGGCGCTGATCTTCCCGACGGTGGCCTCGTGGGTCATCGTCGTGTCGTCTTCCTGGATGTCGATGTAGGGGTACGTGTCGCTGCGGCTCTGGTCGTCGAGCATGAGCGCGTCGCAGCGCACGCTGGCGACGACGTTCGTGGCGCCCGGGCTGACCTTGAGCTGGCCGCGATAGGTGGCTCGCCCACCGTCCTTCGACACGGACTTCGAAACGATCCGGCTGCGCGTGTTCTTCGCGAGGTGCACGGCCTTGGCGCCGGTGTCCTGGTGCTGGCCGCGACCTGCCACGGCGACCGAGATGATGTCAGCGGTCGCGTTCTCGCCTCGCAGATAGATTGCCGGGTACTTCATCGTGAGGCGCGAGCCCGTGTTCGCGTCGATCCACTCCACGCGGGAGTTCTCGTACGCGTGGGCGCGCTTCGTCACGAGGTTGTAGACGTCGTTCGACCAGTTCTGGATCGTCGTGTAGCGGACCTGTGAACCGGGCAGCGCGACGACCTCGACGACGGCCGCGTGCAGCGAATCCGTCGCGTAGATCGGGGCCGTGCA
>JANNUK010000342.1:0-6336 GCA_031395155.1 Chloroflexota bacterium
CCGACCGCGGATTCCGTCGCGTCAAGGAACCCGCTGGCGGACTACCATGGACGGTCCGTGACCCTCGCCCCGAACGACTTCACACAGCTGCACGTGTCAATCGCTCCGAGTTTGCGCACGAACTGACGACATGGACGTCGACGCTGAGCAGAACCTGGTCGATGCCCTGCGCCCGGGTCCTTCCGGCGGCGCGAGCCGCCTCGACTGACTCGGCGCTCGAGCACGGCGGGCGCAGGATTGAGCCGCCCCTCGTCCCGGTAGCTGGGGGCGGTCGACCCGTTTGATCGCGGTGCCAGGAAGACGAAGTGGTACGTTGTGCGCTTCACGATGACCGATCCATACGGAGGGCCCGGCGTCGTGATGACCCACTTGAGCCTCATGCGCGTGTGCACGAGACATGTCCCTCGCTAGGCAGGCGCCTCGATCCCCGGCCGACTTGCGATCGACAGATTGGGGACCCAGGTTCTGACATCAATGAACAGCCTGCAGCGCCCCGGCCGATCGGCGGCGACCAGAGCGACGAGCCTCTACCCGCACGGGCGGGTCGAGTTCGTTGATCCTCGCCTCGATGAAGAGGAGGCCGCCGCCCGGATCGGGTTGTACGTGACCGACCTCGCTGCGGGTCGGTGGGCCAGTTCGCGGCGGCTCGACGCGAACGAACGGCGGAGCTTCGGGTGACCCGTTCGCTGGCGTCGGTTTCCCGGACGTTCGACCTTCTCGACATTCCGATTACGCTCCTCGACCTCGAGGGCCGGATCCAGCACCTCAACCCGGCGAGCGAACGGCTCCTTGGGCGGACCGTGGGCGAGCTCCGCGGCCAGCCGATCGGCGCGATCCTCCCCGACGTTCTGCGCGAGCGCAGCGGGGGCCTTCTCGCCTCGCTCCTTGAGCGCGGGACGCTCCACGAGGTATTCCGGAACGACCGAGCCGACGGGACGGTGGTCCAGGTGGAGGTGACCGCCGAGGTCGTCCGGTCGCCGGGGGGCGAGCCGCGCTGGATCCTCGCCACGGTCCGCGATCTCGGCCCTGAGGTCGCCCGGCTCGAGCGGCTCAACGCCTCGGTCCTGGGCCTGCTCACCGCACCCGGCGACGATCTCCTCGTCGAGATCGTGGAGGTCGCCCGTGAGCTGCTCGGCGCCCGCTACGCGGCGCTCGGGGTCGTCGAGGCTGGGGCTCTGGTCAGGTTCATCCCCGACGGGCTTACCGAGACCCAGATCGCCGGGATCGCCCACTGGCCCGAGGGCAAGGGTCTCCTCGGCGCGATGGTTACCGAGCGCCGGACGATCCGGACTCCGGAGATCCTCTCCGACCCGCGATCGAGCGGCTTCCCGGCCGGCCATCCGCTGATGCGCTCATTCCTCGGGACTCCGATCCAGATGGCGGACGAGGTCTACGGCCACCTGTACTTCACCGAGAAGCTCGGGTCGACCGAGTTCAGCTTCGTCGACGAACGCCTGGCCGAGCTCTTCGCTTCCCATGCCGCGATCGCGATCCGCGACGCACGTCGCCGCGGAGAGCTGTCGGCCAGCGAGGCGGCCCTCGCCGAGGCGCAACGTATGGCCCGCATCGGAAGCGGCGAGTTCGACATCGCCGCGAACCGCCTTCGCTGGTCGGCCGAGGCGCTCCGGATCTTCGGAGCGCCCGCGGAGCGCATCGCCACGTTCAGCGACTTTCTCGCGCTCGTCCATCCCGACGACCGCTCGGCCATCCAGGCGGCCGACATCAACGCGACCGTCGAGTCCGGCCGTCCATTCGAGATGCGCCACCGGATCGTGCGTGGCGACGGGACGGTCCGGATGCTCGAATCACGCGCGGAGCTCGTCCGCGACGAGGCTGGCGTTCCGGCCAAGCTCGTCGGGACGGTCCAGGACATCACGGAACTCGCCGCTACCGCGGAGCGGCTCCGTGAGAGCGAGCGCAACCTCGCCGAGGCGCAACGTATAGCCCACATCGGGAGCTGGGAGCGAGACCTCACGACGGGCGCGCTCAGCTGGTCCGACGAGTCGTACCGGATCGTCGGGATCGAACCGGGTACGTTCGACGGGACGGTCGAGACGTTCCTTGGGTTCGTCCACCCCGACGACCGCGCGACGGCGGCTCCCAGCCGGGAGGCGCTCGCGCAGCGCGGCTTGACTGAGATCCGGTACCGGATCATCCGGCCCGATGGCACCGAGCGGACCCTCCACGAGGTCGGCGCCGTCATCCGCGACGCGGCCGGCGGCCCGATCCGGTTCGTCGGCACGACCCAGGACATCACCGAGCTGGTGGCGGCCGAGGCGCAGCAGACGCGGCTCGCCCGGCTGCTCGACGAGGTGGCGAGCGAAATCTACACCTTCGACGCCGAGTCCCTGCGGTTCGCCGCGACGAATGCCGGCGCGCTCCGCAACATCGGATACTCGATCGACGAGCTGCGCGAGCTGACGCCCTTGGACCTCAAGCCAGAGTTCACGCGAGCGTCGTTCGAGATGCTGCTCGCTCCGCTCCTGGCCGGCGAGCGCGCCCAGGTCGCCTTCGAGACGATCCATCGCCGCAAGGACGGCTCCACATACCCCGTGGAGGTGCGCCTCCACTTCCTGCCCAACGAGACGCCGGCGGTCTTCGTCGCGATCATCCAGGACATCACCGAGCGCAAGCGGCTTGAGGCACAGCTTCGCCAGTCCCAACGGCTCGAAGCCGTCGGCCAGCTCGCCGGTGGGATCGCCCACGACTTCAACAACATCCTCACCGCGATCCGCGGGTTCACCGAGCTCGTCCTCAGGAACCTGGCTCCCGACGATGCCAACCGCCCCGATCTCGACCACGTCGTCGGGGCGGCCGACCAGGCAGCGAACCTCGTGCGGCAGCTCCTCGCCTTCAGCCGGCGCCAGATCCTCCTGCCGCGCGTCCTCGATCCCGGCGAGGTCATTGAGGGGATCGCCCCATTGCTCCGGCGCCTCCTGGGCGAGGACGTCGAGCTGTCTGTCCTCGCCGAGCCCGGCCTCGGACACATCTCGGTCGACCCAGGCCAGCTCGAGCAGGTCATCGTCAACCTCGCGGTCAACGCCCGCGACGCGATGCCGACGGGCGGGAAGCTCACCATCGAGGCGGCGAACGCCGATCTCGACGCCGCCCATGCCGCGAGCCATCCGGGAGCCAGCTCCGGGTCACACGTGCTGATCGCCGTCTCGGACACCGGAGCGGGGATGGATCCCGAGATCCAGGCGCATGCGTTCGAACCATTCTTCACGACGAAAGGACCCGACAAGGGGACCGGCATGGGCCTCGCGACGGTCTACGGCATTGTCAAGCAGTCTGGCGGCTCGATCTACCTTTATTCCGAGCCCGGCAGGGGCACGACCTTCAAGATCTACATCCCACGCGCCCACGTGCAGGTGTGGGCCTCGGCCGGCGCCGTCGATGAACCAACCGCGCCAATGTCGGGATCGGAAACCATCCTCCTCGTCGAGGACGACGCGTCCGTTCGCGCCTACGCCCGGCGGGTGCTTGAGGCGAGCGGCTTCACCGTGCTCGAGGCGCCCGGCGGACCGGACGCGCTCGCGCTCGCCACTGGATACGCGGGCGTGATCGATCTCCTCCTGACCGACGCGGTCATGCCCGGCATGCATGGGATCGAGCTCGCCGATCGGCTCGTCGCCGAGCGACCCGGGTTGCGCGTCCTCTACGTTTCAGGCTTCACCGAGAGCTCTGTCATCCAGCATGGCGTGGCGGAGCCGGGCGTGGCCTTCCACTCCAAGCCATACGGTCGCGAGGATCTCGTTCGCGCCGTGCGCGCCGTCCTTGATGCCGCCCAATGATGCTGCACCCGATCCCCGCCTCCGAGGTCCGCGATCACCGGCCGATACTCATCGTCGACGATGAGCCAGACCTGCGGCGTCTGTTCACGCGGGTCCTTCGGGACGCCGGATACGAGACCCTCGAGGCGGACGACGGCGTCAACGCCCTGAAGCTGCTCGAAGAGCGAGAAGTCAGTCTCGTCCTGCTTGATAGCTCGATGCCCAGGCTCGACGGACCCGGCGTCCTCCGGGCCCTCCGCGCGCGCGACGCGACCCGTACGCTCCCGGTCATCCTCGTGACCGGCCAGGCCGATCTGGAGGATCGCGTCCGCGGGCTTGAGGCCGGCGCGGACGACTACCTCGCCAAGCCCGTCGCGCTTGATGAGCTCGTCGCACGGGTGGAGGCCCAGCTGCGCAGCCATGCGGCCTTGACCGATGTGTTCGAGCAAGCCACGAAGGAGCGCCGTCGGCTGACAGGCGTGCTTCGCAGGGTGCGGCCGGACCGGTCGCCTGAGGTCGTGGCACAATCCTTCGTCGCGGAGCTGGTGCCCGCCCTTGGGCTTGACTCGATCGCGGTGCTCACCTTCGCTGCGGACGGGGCAGCGACGCCATTGGCCGTGGGAGGGAACGTGCGATTGCAGATCCGCGCGGGCGTCCCTCTCCAGCAGGCGGAAGGGATGCGCCTGCGCGAGCGGGCCGCGCAGGGCCCGTGGCTGGAGGCGGGCTCGGCGGCACGACAGCGCGGCCGGGCTGGCGAGCACAGCGATCTCGCCTACGTCCCCCTGCCGGGCGCTGATGCGCCGCTGGGGCTGCTCGTGTTGGGCCTTCCGGCCGCCATCGATCGCCCGTCGGTCGCGCTCAGCGGACGGCTCGCCCTGTTCAGCGAGCTCGCCGAGATGATAGCCGCCGTTCTCGGCCCGGGGCTGGATGCCGATGCGACGCACCGCGAGGACCGCTTGGCGATCGAGAGACTGATCGACAGCGGAGCCTTCACTCCGTTCTTTCAGCCGATCGTCGATCTCGGGACGGGCGCCGTCGTGGGCTATGAGGCCATGACCCGGTTTGCGGACGGCCAACGGGCAGATCTCGCCTTCGCCGCAGCGGCCCAGGCCGGACTGGGGGTGGAGCTCGAGGCGGCGGCGATCACGGCCGCGATCGAGGCTGCAACGGCCGCTCTTCCGCCCGTCGCCTACCTCAGCCTGAACGTATCACGGGACATGGTCCGCTCGGACCATCTCGGCCCGCTGCTCGCCGGCCAGATACGACCGATCATCCTCGAGATCACCGAGCATGTCGCGATCGACGACTACGCGGCGCTCCGTCGGGAGCTCTCGGCCTTCGGGCCGACGGTCGGCGTCGCCGTCGACGACGCGGGCGCCGGCTACGCCAGCCTCCGCCACATCCTCGAGCTCGCCCCCCAGGCAGTGAAGCTCGACATCGGCCTGGTCCGCGGGATCGACGCCGATCCCGCTCGCCAGGCGCTGATCGCGGGGATGAGCTACTTCGCGGTGAAGCGCAAGATCCAGCTGGTTGCCGAAGGGGTCGAGACCCAGAAGGAGCTCGGGACACTCCGTTCGCTCGGGGTCCATTTCGGCCAGGGCTATCTCCTCGGGCGGCCACAGGACGGCCGGGGACCCGGCCCGTGGCCGACGCGAGTCGCGCTCCAAGGGCTGCAGGACATCCTCTGAGCCCGGGCCACGTGCCTCGGCGCTACGTCGCAGGCCGAGTTTGCGCCCGAAACCTTGATCTGGCGCAGGCAGGGATCGGCCGAAGCACTACTTGACAACGAGGGAGGCCGTCATCCCGGCATCGCGGTGGCCGGGGACCGCGCAATAGATCTCGTACGTCCCGGGCGCGATCGGGTCCACCGTCACCTCGGCCGACGTCCCCGCTGCCGCGACAATCTTGACACTCAGGACGTCGACGGTGAGATCGTGCTCAATCTGGCCGTCGTTGGCGAGGACCAGCCGGATGGGTCGCCCAATGGGGACCTCCGCCGTGTCGGGAGCGAAGCTCAGTTCCGTCGCTTTGAACTCCACGGTGACCGGTCCAGGCGTGGGCGTGGGCAGTGGCGTTGGTGGTGGCGACGCGGCTCCGCCGGCGCACGCGGCGACGAGCGACCCCACGAGGGCGACGAGGAGGGACAAGCGCAGCACGGGTACTCGGATCATGGATGGCTCCTGCTGAACATGCCGGTTCGGCCGTCGGGGCGACCGTTCGGACTCTAGCTGACGATGGCGTTGACGATCGCGTCGACGTGCGCCTTCTCGGGCACGACGATAAGTGTGGTGACCATGCCGAACATGCCGTTCGGCCCCTCGACGTGGGGCAGAATGTGGCAGTGGAAGGCCCACACGCCGGGCCGATCGGCCTTGATGACGGCGTCGAAGCGCTCGCCCGGGTTGACGCCCAGAGTGTCGCACTCGAATGCCGCGCTGCCGAGGGGATGGCCGTCGCGTGCGATGACCTTCATAACGAACCCGTGGCTGTGGAACGGGTGCATCATGTTCCCCTCGTTCATGAACCTGACCAGCACCGTCTCACCGGCCGCTGCGAGGATCGG
>JANNUK010000356.1:0-1635 GCA_031395155.1 Chloroflexota bacterium
CGTCGTCGACGGGCACGCCCCACTCCGTGTCGTGGTAGGTCGCCATGAGCCGATCGGACGGCGTCTCCCCGCCGGCCCACCAGCAGCGTGCGAGCGCGTCATCGGGCACTGCCATTGGCTCAGAGGATAACCAGGCGCCGACCGGGCGTGCTCGTCCGACCGGGCGTGCTCGTCCGACCGGGCGTGCTCGTCCGACCGGGCGTGCTCGTCCGACCGGGCGTGCTCGGGGACGCCGCACCGGCCGAGCTGGCGATCCGCTCGCGGCGGGATGCGCACCCACTGGCGTCGGCGATGCGCCCCACGTATCAGATTGGGGCTCGGCGAGCGTGACGGGTCACCGAATCTGACGGTCCGGGTGCTGGGCCACGCTCGCTCATGGCGAAGCTGATTACCCGGGTGCATTTCCCCGGGTGCACTTCGCCGAGAGGGCGCCTGGGTCGGTGCCCCGCCGGGCGGCCAACCGGCCGGCGGCGATGCAACGGACACTCGCCGATGAACGTTCTCGCCAGCAGCGTGTCCATGAAACGCCGCTAGGCTATGCCGATGGCGATCCGGATCGTGCTCGGCCACGGGGCAAGCGGCAACGCGGCGTCGATGGGTCACTACGTCGATGGCCTGCGACGGCGCGGCATCGAGGCGTTGGCGATCGACCTGCCGGTCCGTCGCGCCGAGGATGCGATCGGCGCGTTTCGCGGCCACGTTCCGGCGGACGGCGACATCGCCCTGGGTGGCCAGTCGTACGGTGGGCGGGTGGCCAGCCTGCTTGCGGCGCAACCGACCGCCGACGGTGCCCCCGAGCCGCGTGCGCTCGTCCTCTTCAGCTATCCGCTTCACCGACCGGGGACACCCGACGGCGAGACGCGCGTCGCGCACTGGCCGGCCATTCGTTGTCCGGTCCTGCTCCTGTCGGGCGAGGCCGACCCATTCGCCAGGATCGACCTCCTGCGCCGCGCCGTCGATCGGCTGGCCGTCGCGGAACTCGTGACCTATCCGCGGCTCGGGCATACACTGCGGCCGGTCTTCGACGACGCGCTCGACCGCACGGCCGCGTTCCTGGCATCGATCGACGTCGCCGGGTAGCCGTCCACACGCCGGGTAGCCTGCCTTGCCGACAGGTCGGTCCGTCTCGTATCCTGTCGGCTCCCGGCGATCGGTCGTGCTGACCGCGCTGCTCCGGGACAACGAGGAACCTCATTGCCAGAGGCGCGCCGCCCTGGAGCGGCTCGTGTTGCCCTACTCGCCGTACTGCTCGTCGCCGGCCTTCTTGGCCCGGGGTCGATGGCCGCCCACGATCCGCCCGGGATCGACACGTTCATGGGCGCCCTCGGGGCCGTCGAATCGCGGGGACGTTACGAGGCGGTCAACACCACGTCGGGCGCGTACGGGAAGTACCAGATCATGCCCTCGAACTGGCCGTCGTGGGCGCTCCGCTACCTCGGTGACGCCGACGCCCCGTGGACGCCGGCCAACCAGGACGCGGTGGCCCGGGGCAAGCTCTCGGCCCTCTTCCGCTGGCTCGGGTCGTGGGAGGCCGTCGTCCACGGGGCGTCGGCGTCACCGAGGTAGCGGAGCGCCCACGACGGCCAGTTCGAGGGCATGATCTGGTACTTCCCGTACGCGCCCGACGTGGTGTTG
>JANNUK010000377.1:0-3309 GCA_031395155.1 Chloroflexota bacterium
AGCCCCGAGCGGATGATTCGGCGAAGCTCGGTGTCGATCGCCGGATCCGTCGCCAGCGGCTGATAGGCGGCCAACCGGCGATCGACGTCGTCGCACGCCCTCGCGTAGGCGTCCTTGCCGCCGGCCTTCAACCAGTTCTCGCGGTTGTCGCGATCGATCGTCGGGCCGGTCAGGTACAGCTCCTTCGGCCAGTGTTCGAGCGTGTGCGGGGCCATGATCAAATGCTGGTCGGCCCGCAGATGGGCGACGAGATCGGTCACCGGCAGGTCGTCGACGACCCGGATATCGCGCACGAACTGGAGCGCCTGTCCGCACATCTCGTCGTCGAACACGAGCTTGGCGAGGCTGAACACCAGCACGAAATCGAGCATCCCGGGGCCAGACACCGAGTTCACCCCGGCGAGCGCGGCCACAAGGGCGCTGCCGAACGTTTCCGCGCCGGCCTGGGCATCGAGGATCTTGCCGTCGGACAGGGCCATGTAGGCCTGGCACGGGAGGCCGAGCCGTTTCGCGACGGCGACATAGGCCGCGTCGAGGCGGATGGCCTCGATCGCGGCCATCGGTGAGCTGGCCGCCTTCATGTGGAACGTCGCAGGAGCGCCGCCGAACAGGACGGGTGCCCCCGGCCTGACGATCTGGGCCATCGTGATCCCTGCCAGGACGTCTGCCGTGTGGAAGACCGTCGCCCCCACGATCGTCACCGGGGCGATCAGGCCCATGAGCGTGACCGGCACGATCTCCACCGCGATCCCCGCCTCCACGCAATCGATGAGGTTCTGGCAGGAATCCTCGCTGTACCGGAAGTTGCCGGTGGCGGTGATCGTGAAGATCGACATCGGTCGGGCGATCAGGTCGGCGAGGTCGTGGCGGAACAGCTGCATCATCTCGACCATCGGCACCACGCCGTGCTCGGTGAACGCACCCGACACGACTGGCTTGCGAGAGTTCGTCAGGCACAGGTAGAGCCGCCACGCATCGGAGACCTGGGCCTCGATGTCGTCATTCGTCGAAAAGGCCGTGGCCAGGTACGGAATGTTCGGCAGTCCGTCGCCAAGGCGGACGTACTCGGTGAAGTCGGTCGTGTTCGCGAGGCGTGTTTCGCCGGTCCGGTGATCGAGGACGCGGAGACCGGACGAGCCGGGCACGAAATGGACTCGGTCGCCGCCGATGTCGGCGTGTCGATTACCTTCGCGATCGTGCAACCAGAACGATGCCGGCGCAGTCTCGATCGCCTTCTCGACGACCTCTCGGGGAAAGAGCACCCGCTCGCCCTTCGCATCCATCGACAGGCCGTGATCGAGCAGGCGGCGGCGCATCCCGGGGCCGCGGATCTCCATGCCGTCCTCGGCGAGGATCCGCAGCGCTTCATCGACGATCCGATCGATCAGCTCGTCGTCAAGGACGGTCAGGCGCGGGCGCACGGGCTACTCCAGCTCGACGCGTTCGTGCCAGCGCGGAACGTGGGTCGCAAAGCCGAGTGCCTGCACCTTCGGCTCCAGCGCGCGCTGCGCGTCCGGGTCGCCGTGCACGAGGAAGACCCGGCGCGGGAAACCTGGTTTGCCCGCCGACCGGCCCGCGCCGAAGTTCGCCAGCCAGGTGAGCAGCTCGGTCTCGTCGGCATGCGCGGAAAAGCCGGAGATCGATCGGATCCGACAGCGAACGTGACGGACCTGGCCGTCGATGCGAACGGTCTCGGCGCCCGATTGGAGATGCGCGCCCGCAGTCCCCTGCCCCTGGTAGCCCACGAACAGGATCGTGGCCGTCGGGTCGTCGACGATGTTCTTCAGGTGGAGGATCGATCGACCACCGGTCAGCATCCCGTTCGAGGCGACGATCATGTAGGGGCGCTTGGCCCGGACGATCGCCTCGGCCTCCTCGTGCGAGCGGGTGAGGATCTGGTTCGGGTAGTCGAGCGGCGTCGCACCGTCACGGAACAGCTCGGCAGTCTCGGGGTCGTAGTAGTCCGTGTACTTGCGGTAGACATCGGAGGCCCGCGAGGCCATCGGTGAGTCCAGATACAACGGCAGGAGCGGGATCTCGCCCTTCTCGATGAGGCGGTCAAGTTCCCAGACGATCTCCTGCGTGCGCCCGATCGCGAACGACGGGATGAGGAGCACTCCGTCGGCTTCATGCACGAGCCGGACTGTTTCAGCCAGGACGCGGATCGCCTCCTCATGGGAGTCGTGCTCTCGACCCCCGTAGGTCGATTCGACGATGACGTAGTCGGCCTCGGCCAGCTCCGCCGGGTCGCGGATGATCGGCGTCCCTGGTCGCCCGAGGTCGCCCGAAAAGACGACGATCCGTTGGTCATCCCCATCGCGGTCGACGATGCGGAGCCGGATGATCGCAGAGCCCAGGATGTGTCCCGCATCGAGGAATGTCGCGTGGATTCCCGGCGCGACTTCACGCTCGGCCCCATATTCGATCGGCCGGAAGTGGGAGAGCACGGCCTCGGCATCGCGCTCCGTGTAGACCGGTTCGTCGAGGTCGATCTCGAGTTCGGCCGCCTGCGCTCGAAGGTCCTCTTCCGGATCGATCATGTGACCGTCGACCGGTTCGACGGCGGTCTCATAGTGCCCGGCGCCGTGCTCGGAAGGACCGCTGATCGCGACGCCTTCCGCAGCCTTCCCAAGCGCCTGTTCGAATTGCTGCGCCTCGCGGGCGTCATCGGCGATCGACTTCGTCGGGTTGCGCTTCTCCCAGCGGGCCTCGCGCTTCGCGAATCGCTCCTGGAGACGTCCGCTGTCGAGCATGACGAGGCGCGCCAGCTCGGCGGTCGCACGGGTCGCGTAGATCGGACCCTCGTAACCCTCCCGGACCGCGACCGGCAACAACCCACAGTGATCGAGGTGCGCGTGGGTCAGCAGGATGGCGTCGAGTTTCTCCGGGTGAAAGCCGAGCGGGATGCGATTCCGGACGGACTCGTTCGGGCCGCCCTGGAACATGCCGCAGTCGATGAGCACATGGGCCCGGGATGTCTCGAGGAGGAACCGCGAGCCCGTCACGGTGGTCGCGCCACCGAGGAAGTGGATCTCCATCTCGCTAGTGTCGCAGGGGAGACCAACGAGCGCGGGGCCGTGTCGCGCCGCGCGGCGCAGTCCTGGCGGATGCGAACGGCTCGCGTATCCTCCGTCGGTGCGCGAACGTTTCGCCTTGCGAGCGGCCCTGCCGCGACTGCCCGGCCTGCTGGCAGGCCTGATCGCATTCGGGATCGGCATCGCGCTGATGGCCCAGGCAGGGATCGGCCTGGGACCCTGGGAAGCGTTCCACCAGGGGATCAGCGGGCACACCGGGATCTCGCTCGGGACC
>JANNUK010000383.1:0-2711 GCA_031395155.1 Chloroflexota bacterium
AGCGTCTTGACGTCCGTCGCACCGGCCTTTGAGGCCTTTTCGATTGCGGCGGCGAGGACGTTCATGGCCTCGTAACCGTAGATCGAGTATGCCTGCAGGCCGCTGCCCGGATAGGCCGTCTCGTAGTCAGTCTTGAACGTCAGAGAGGTGCCGGTGTAGTTCTCCGGATCGCCTCCACCGAAGGTGATGAGCGTGCCCTCGGCGGCCGAGCCGGCTGCCTCGAGGAACGCGTCCTCCAGGATGCCGTCGGGGCCCATGAGCTTCACATTGGCCATCGCCTCGCGAAGGTCCTTCCAGAGCTGGCCAGCGTTGTTCTGGGTGATGCCGCCGTAGAAGACGAGGTCGGCGCCGGCCGTCTTGATCTTGGCCGCGAGGGCCTTGAAGTCGGTCGACTTGCCGGGGGCCGCGTCATGGCCGAGGACATTCAGGCCGATCGCCGTGGCACTGGTCTCGAACGCGTCGGCGATGCCCTTGCCGTAGATCTCGGTGTCGTCAAGGATGTATACGCCCTTGGCGCCGAGTTCATTGGCCCACGACGCCGCGGCGAGACCCTGCAGGTTGTCCTGCGGGACGACGCGGAAGTAGTTGCGGGTGCAGTTGTTCGGATAGTACTTGCCCGGCTCACCCTCTTCGGCACCCTCGGGCACGGTCAGTCCCGGATACGTGTTGGCCGGGGAGACCATCGGGATCCCCACTTCGCACAGGATCGGGATCGACAGCTTGGCGGCGCCGGAGTTGAACGTCCCGACGTAAGCCACCAGCTTGTCGTTGGCGACGGCCTGCGTGGCATTGTCGACCTCTCGCTCGGGCGTCCACTTGCCGGCTTCGGCCGTGGAGTCGTCCTTGTCGACGTACTTGATCGTCCAGCCGTCGATCTTGCCATTAAGCTGCGTGAGCTTGAGGTTGATCGCGTTGACGATCGTATCGGTCTGGCCCTTCGATGAGCCCTGCCGCGGGAGCGACGACCAGATCTCGATCTCGCCCTTCTCCGTGCTGCCACCACCCGGGGTGCAAGCGGAGAAGGCGAGGATCGCGATCGCCGCGAGTGCCCCTACCTTGGTCAGTTTCATGCAGTCTCCTCCTTGTTTGGATCGCCGGGGCCATCCTCGGCGATCTCGGTCGGCTGCGCCTGACGTCCTCCCGCACCTGGCCATGTCGCCGTCCGGGACCCGTTGAGCGTCCCCGCGTCGACCGCTACGTGCGGTTCCGGGGATCGCGTGTCGGTGCCGATCGTACGGCGGCGCTGGGGCAGGTCACGGGCGGCCGCGCAGGTGGCCGCCGATGCGATGCCGTATGATAGCGATTGGCGCACCGAATGCAAGACCGGCCGCGCGACCCGGGCACTTCCATCGATTGGTCGTGGTTGCGGCCCGAGCGGTTAGCGAAGCCAGCGCGATCAATGATCCGCCTGGCGGTGGTCGTTGCAGGGAGCGCCGCCCGAATGAGGTACCGACCTGTCGGCGTGGAATACCAGGTCCGAGCGGCCCGCATCACGGACATCGACCGCCTCGTCGCGCTGAGCGACGCCAGCGATCCGATGCGCCTCGGCGACGGCCCGCTTGGCTCGGCGGACCTGCTTCGCCAGCTCGTCTACCTTCCGCAGGCGAGCATCTTCGTCGCGGAGTCACAACGCGAGGTTGTGGGCGGGGCGGTCCTGGCCCTACGCCCATCGGTCCGGGCCGGCGGATTCGTCGGAACGGTCGACCTGATTGTTGTGGATCCGCACGCGGACGTGGACCGGATCACGGACAGCCTCCTCGAGGAGATCGTCCGTTCCGCCCGAAACAAGGGCTGCGCCATGGTCGAGGTGGCTCGACCCGAGGACTCCGTCGCACTCGGTCGTCTCGAGCGGCAGGGTTTCATCGAGGCCGGCATGCTCCTTGAGCGGCGCGTGACGGTCGTCGGTACCACCACCAGAACCAACCAATGAACGCGAAGGCCGAGCAGCGTGAACGCGCCGGCACGATGCCAAACCACCAGATCAAGGAGCCAGTGTGAGCAAGAACGTAGCTGTCTTCGTCGACGTGGCGAATGTGTTCTACGCGGCCAAGGCGGCCGGCGTGGACATCGATTACGTCACGTTGCTGAAGTCGGCCAGCGCGGGCCGCGACCTCGTCCGCGCATATGCCTATACCGGGCTGGACCCGGACAACGAGAACCAGCGCAACTTCCATGACTTCCTGCGCCGCAGCGGCTACAAGGTCGTCAGCAAGGACATCCGCAAGTACGGCGACGGCAAGGTCAAGGCGAACCTCGACATCGAACTCGTCGTCGACATGATGAAGACGGCGCGCAACCTGGACATTGCCATCGTGGTTTCCGGCGACGGCGACTTCGCGCCGGCCATTCGGGCCGTCCAGGAGCAGGGCGTGCGGGTCGAGGTGATCAGCTTCCGCGGCAACACCAGTTCGGACCTGATTGAGGTGGCCGACCTTTTCACCGACATCGCCCAGATCGCACGAGTTGAAAAGGGCTCGGTTCGCAGCGGTCGTCGGGTTGCCGCCGAAGGCGATCTTTCGATGACCGAGGTGCCCGACAAGGAAACCGAGGGCGCCCCGCGCCGCCGGCGCAGCAGCCGCGCGGCTGAGGCACGGCCTGTCGCCGCCGTCGAGCACGCGGCCGAGGCCGGCAATCTGGTCGTTCTGCCCGGTGAGCGGCTGTCGCGCGTCGGCGAGGTCGATGCCCCAACGGAGGCCGAGGCCGAGGCCGGC
>JANNUK010000400.1:0-2241 GCA_031395155.1 Chloroflexota bacterium
CTCGTGGAGGTCGCCGAGCTGCGTCTTGCCGCGGAGCTGGCCGGCGTGGCGTCCATCTCGCGCGAGGACGGCCAGCTGGTTGTCCGTTTCGGGGCCGGACTGTCGCGCGAAACGGCCATGCGACTGCTCTCCGGACCGCCATTGCCGGGCATCCGCCCGGGCGACGTGGCGTTTGCCAGCAACCAGGTGCGGATCCGCCTACCGCGCGACGCGGCTCGCACCTGGCCGCTCACCCAGGCGCTCGTCGCGCGCCTCGTCGTGACGGCCGCCGGATGACGTCCCCGCCTGCGCCTTCGCCGCTGGCGCGTCGCGGACCGCGAGCCCTTCGCTGAGCTCAATGCCGAACCCCGAGGTGATGCGCAGTTTCGCGCGGCCGCTGACCGGCGAGCAGAGCGATGCACTGATCGGGCGACACGACTCGAACGGGCGCGGGAACCCCGCCCAAGCTGCCGGTGTAGGCAGGGAGATGAACGCTCGCTCCGCAGACCGGCACCCAGCGAGCCTCGGTTTGCTCGGCGCCGTCCTGATCGTCGCCGGCGTCATCTCCGCCTGTACGGCGCGGAGCGGCGGTGTCGGCGCGCCCACGGGGTTGCCATCGTCCGAAACTCCAACGCCGGCCGCAGCCACGCAGCCCCCGCCCTCGACCGCGCCGGACAAGGCCGCCGCGCCGTCGGATTGCCCGGTCACCCTTCCGCATCCGGCGTTCCACGCCCCCACGCCCTACCCCGAGCTTCCTCCCGCCCGGTACGGCTCGGCGTGGTACGGCACCGACGCGCTGTGGACAATGCTCGACGTCGGCGGAGAGGTCTGGGCGGAGTGGCCGCCGGGCGGGTCCGGGATCGGGCAGAAGACGTTCTGGTGGAGCACCGCCTTCGATGAACTCGAACCGTCGATCGTCGTCTCCGCCGAGCGCCTCGATGCGCCAGGCACGTCCATCTCCTCCGGGCCGGGTACGAACGCCAGCGCCGATTTTGGGCTCGCGATGCTGCAGGGCATCGAGATCCCATCCGGGGGCTGCTGGCGCCTCACCGGCTCGTACCGCGGGGCGACGCTGAGCTACGTCGTCTGGGTCGAACCCTCCGCCGGCGGCTGACGCGACACGAGGGGCTGCCCTCTGCGACCATCCCAGGCATGACGCAATCGAGTGGGGGACTCTGGTCGGCTGAGCGGCGTGGCCTCACGGGTGGCCTCGTCCTGACCGTCACGCTGATCGCGGCCGAGGCGCTGGCAATCTCGACGGCAATGCCCATCGTCACCCGCGAGCTCGGTCGCCTGGAACTGTACGGCTGGGTGTTCTCGGCGTTCTTCCTCGGGAGCCTGATCGGGATCGCGATTGTCGGCAGCCTGATCGACGAACGCGGTGTGGTGCTGCCGTTCGCGGCCGGCCTCGTCCTGTTTGGCATCGGCCTGGCGGTCGGCGGGGCGGCGCCGTCGATGGAGGTCCTCGTCGGGGCGCGGTTCGTCCAGGGCCTCGGCGGGGGCGCGCTACCCCCGGTCGCCTATGTCGCGATCGGGCGCAGCCTGCCGGAGCGGTTGCGACCGGCGATGTTCGCCACGCTGTCCACCGCCTGGATCTTGCCGGGCATCCTCGGGCCGGCGATCGCCGGGATCGTCGCCGAGACGATTGGCTGGCGCTGGATCTTCCTCGGGCTCTTGCCGCTGATTGCCGCATCCGGGTTTGTCGCGCTGCGGGCCCTCCGGACGATGGTCGCGGACGATCGACTGTCGACGTCGGCCGATGCCGCTGTGCGACGGGCGGCGCTCAGCCGGCGGCAGCGCTGGGGACCGACGGTCGTGCTGGGTGGGGGCGCGGCCATCCTCATGGCCGGCCTCACTGATGGGAGGCTGCTGGTGCTCGTCGTCCTCGTCGGTGTCGGGCTCACGCTGACGTCCTTCGCCCTCGCCCGCCTGACACCGCCCGGGACGCTCCGCCTCGTGCGCGGTGTGCCCACGGCCGTCCTGCTCCGGGGTGTCGTCACGTTCGCGTTCTTCTCGGTCAACGCCTACGTCGCGCTCATGCTCGTCGAGGTTCGAGGCTGGTCCGCGGCGGCGGCGGGGATCGCACTCACGGCCGCGACGCTCTCGTGGACGGCCGGCTCTTGGACGCAGGCGCGCCTGTCTCGGCGCCTCCCTCCCGAGTGGTTCGTGCGGCGCGGCTTTCCAGTCGTCGCGCTCGGCAGCGCCGCGCTTGGGGCCGTGCTGTTGCCGGGCGTTCCCGCCTGGATCTCTGTACCCGCGTTT
>JANNUK010000406.1:0-1953 GCA_031395155.1 Chloroflexota bacterium
GCTTCATCCAGGTCGGGCGGCGACCGTGGTTGCGCGCGATGCCGACACGGGACAGATCGCCATTGCGGGTCGGCTCGGCGAACTCCACCCGGCGGTGCTCGCGGAACTCGACGTCCGGACCGAGCGCATCCTGGTCGCAGAGTTGGCGATCCACGGGTTGGCAGGTGGCTCCGTGCCGGTTGTCAGATCGGTGCCTCCGCCACGCCACCCGGCCGTCGAGCGGGATATCGCGGTTGTTGCCGACCTTGCCATCGTCGCGGACCGGATCGAGGCGGTTATTCGGGACGGGGCTGGGACGCTGCTGAAGGACGCCAGACTGTTCGATGTCTACCGGGGTGCCCCGCTCGACGCTGCCGAGCAGAGCCTCGCGTTCCGGCTGGTCTTCCAGGCCTCCGATCGAACCCTCGTGGAGGATGAAGTCGATGCGGCCGTGGCCACGGTCGTCGCGCGCCTGGCCTCCGCCCTCGGAGTTCGCATCCGTAGCTGAGCCCCGGCCCCCGGGCCTTGCGGGTGTCGTCGACGCGCTGCTACCCTTGGCCGGCCCCGGACGCCCGCGGGGTCGAGTTCGAGCGTCCAACGATCTGGGGAGACTGCGTGGACATCGCCAATACGATCCGATCGCTGAACATTTTCGACCTGCTCGTCCTCCTGTTCCTGTTCGCGATGTTCATCCTGGGCTTCATGCAGGGAACGATCCGTCGCCTGTTGGGGATCGCGTCGATCGTCTTCTCGTTCCTTGTGGCGACCCAGATCCGCGAGCCGTTGGGCCAGTTCCTCGCCTCGAACTGGCCGTACAACGCCGACTACAGCTACATGATCGGGTACGCGGCCGTGTTCCTGGCTGGAAGCCTCGCGTTCACGGTCGCTCTCCAGGCCTTCTACAAGTCACAGCAGCTGTTCCCGGATCACCCGAGCGTCGACGAGGTGCTCGGCGGCATCCTCGGCGTGGTTCAGGGCCTGGTCGTCCTGATCGCCGTGATGATGGTCCTGGATCCGTTCTTCCAGCTCCCAGGGATCCCGATCTCGGCGAACGAGTTCCCCTTCATTCGCGACTTCCACCAGGCGCTCGACGGGTCCGCGACGGCCACCCTCATGCGGCAGACCGTCATCCCGTCGATCCTCGCCGTTGCCGGCGGGTTCTTTCCGGACTCGGTCAGGGCCGTCTTCCCGAACTTCAACTGACGCGATCAATCGACGCCGAGGCGTTTCGGGCCGCATTTGCCGGCCCGGTCCTCGAGGCCGCTCGCCGACTCCTTGGGGCCCGGCTCGTGCATGACGCGCCGGACGGCGTGCGCCGCGCGGGTCGCATCGTGGAGGTGGAGGCGTACGACGGACCGGATGACCGCGCCTCGCATGCCCGATTCGGGCGCACGGCCCGGAACGAGGCCATGTTCGGGCCGCCGGGAAGCGCCTACGTGTACCTTGTCTACGGGATGCACGACTGCCTGAACATCGTCACGGGGCCCGTTGACGAGCCGTCGGCCGTTCTCGTGCGCGCCGTCGAACCCCTGGAGGGCGTCGAGGAAATGCGCGGATCGCGCCTGGAGCGCGCCCTCGGCCGTCGTCGCGAGGACGCGACCGCCCATCGACCCGCCGACCAGGCCGCGCGGCTGGCGGAGATCCCGGCTGCCCGATTGGCCAGTGGACCGGGTCTCGTGACCTCCGCGTTCGGCATCGATCGGTCGTTCAATGGAATGGACCTCCTTGCGCCGGGATCCCCCCTGCGTCTTGAGCTGGCACCGACTGGGGACTCCCTGCCCATCGTGGCCTCGGCCCGGATCGGAGTGGCGTATGCCGGCGAGCCGTGGGTGAGCCTGCCGTGGCGTCTTGCGCTCGACGGTCATCCCTCCGTGTCGCGGCCCGCGACCCGAGCGGCCCAACGCGCCGCCACGCACCTCGCCGGCATCGCCTGACCCGCCATGGACCCGCGCTCGGTTGACCTCCTGGAGTTCC
>JANNUK010000475.1:0-12518 GCA_031395155.1 Chloroflexota bacterium
ATGGCACGAGCTCGCCGGACGGACGAGCGACGGGTCCTGCTGGCCGACGTGGCTCGCGGCGCGACCCGGAACGCCATCATCGGCCCCCGACCGGTGTCAGCCCGGTTGTTGCTGCCATGCCACGGTACCTCGCGCCGAACCCGTTGACGCTGGTTGTCGCCGTATGCTAGCGTCCTGCGCAACCGATTGCACGTGCGGCAGGGGGCGTCGCGAGGAGCAGAGAGCGGTAGCGGGAGGCGTTGTGCCAGGACCCGGGCTCGATCTCATCGGCGACGAGGAGGTCGCCGAGGTCACCGAGGTGCTCCGGACTCGCGCAGGCATGCTGTAGGCATGGCACGAGCTCGCCGGACGGACGAGCGACGGGTCCTGCTGGCCGACGTGGCTCGCGGGGCCGGGATCTCCGAGTCAACCGCGTCGCGCGCACTCAAGGACGACCCGCGGATCGGCGAGGCCACCCGTGAGGCCGTCCACGCCTCCGCGACGACGCTTGGTTACGTGCCCAACGCCGCCGCACGAAGTCTGCGCGCCCGGCGAACGCACATCCTGGGCCTCCTGCTCGACGACCTTGCCGATCCGGTCCACGGCCAGGTGGCAGCGGGCTTCGAGGAGGCGGCCTCCGCGCAGGGCTATGCCGTCTTCATGATGACCGGACTCCATGACCCTGAGCGAGAGCGCCGGGCTCTGCGAACGTTCGTCGAGCATCGAGCTGATGGGATCGTCCTCGCTTCGTGCGTCAGCGACCCGGCCGAAGTCCACGCTCGAGTGCCGAAGCCCCGGGTCGTCTTCGTCAAGCCCGAGTATCCGGGTCTCGCCGACGGTCACGCACCCGATCGAGGAGTGCTGCGGAGCGACGACGACGCGGGCGTCCTGGTTGCCGTCCGCCACCTCGTCGAGCGGGGCTATCGGCAGATCGCCTATGTCGGTGCGGGTGGAGGCGCGTCGGATCAACTGCGCCGTTCCGCTGCGGCTGCGGCGCTGGACAGGCTTCTTGACGAGCCGCTGCGCGTCTATGATGCCGGTCTGGCTGGATGGCGAGATCCGTCGATGGTGGCGGATGCGCTCGCAGCCGATCGTCCGGACGCCGTGATCTGCTACGACGACAAGCTTGCGATCGCCTTGATGGATGCCCTGCGCTTGACCTCGCTTGACGTCCCGGCCGACATCGCCGTCGTGGGCTTCGACGGCATTGCCCTGTCGGCCAGGTCGCGCCCCCGACTCACGACCGTTGCCGTGCCATCCGTGGAACTCGGCCGTCGGGCGTTGGGGATGCTCGTGGCGTCCGCGCGAGACGGGTCCCTGCCGCCATCGGAGGTCATGCCGGTCCGGCTCGTCATCGGCGAGACCACGCCGCCCCGCCAGGTGACCACCAAGCGTCGCGTCGTTT
Source organism: Chloroflexota bacterium (assembly GCA_031395155.1). Lineage (GTDB taxonomy): Bacteria > Chloroflexota > Limnocylindria > Limnocylindrales > CSP1-4 > CAKKPP01. The sequence continues at coordinate 1,385 of JANNUK010000475.1, forward strand.
CCGCCGGGGTGGTCGGGACGGCACGGGGGCGCGGGTGATGACCGACGGTTCCGGGGCGCCGGCCATCGAGTTGGTCGACGTGATGAAGCGGTATGGCGAGGCGGTCGCGCTCGACGGCCTGTCGCTCCAGATCCAGGCCGGGGAGTTCTTCTGCCTGCTTGGCCCGTCGGGCTGCGGCAAGACAACGACGCTCAATCTGATCGGTGGATTCGTGCCGCTCACGTCGGGCGAGCTCCGGATCGAGGGCCGACGCGTCAACGACCTGCCGCCGCACAAACGGAACGTCAACACGGTTTTCCAGAATTACGCACTCTTTCCACACATGACCGTGGCCGAGAACGTTGCCTTCGGGCTGCGGATGGAGGGGCTTCCGGCATCCGACATCGGTCGCCGTGTGGACGAGTATCTCGAGCTTGTTGACCTGGCCGGGTTTCACGATCGCTACCCGGGCCAGCTGTCCGGTGGCCAGGCCCAGCGGGTCGCCTTGGCCCGAGCGCTCGCCAAGCGACCGGCCGTGCTCTTGCTCGACGAGCCACTCGGCGCGCTCGACCTCAAACTGCGCAAGCAGATGCAGGTCGAGCTGGCGCGCATCCATCGCCAGGTCGGGACGACCTTCGTGTTCGTCACGCACGACCAGGAGGAAGCGCTGTCCATGGCAACGCGGATCGCGGTCATGGCCGGCGGCCGCGTTCGTCAGATCGGGACGCCACGGGAGATCTACCAGCGGCCGGTCGATCGGTTCGTGGCCGATTTCATCGGGGAGTCGAATTTCCTCGGCGGCGAGCTCAGGAACGACGGACCCGGACCGATCTTCCGGCTGCGAGACGGGACGGAGTTGCCGGTGATGCCAGGGTCCGGCTCGACCCGGACGACCGGGCCGGCCACCCTCATGGTTCGGCCCGAATCGGTGGCCGTGGGGCTCATCGCGCCCACGGGACCGACGCCGATGGCCGTCATCGCCGGCCGCGCGGCCAATGTAGCGTTCATGGGAAACCACACGAGGATCACGGTCAAGACCGACGCCGGTGTCCTCGTTTCCATCCGCTTTCACGAGTCGGGCAAGGGCGCTGCCGAGGAGGAGATGGTCGATCGAGAGGTGCACGTTTGGTGGGATCCGCGCGAGTCGACGGTCGTCGCCGCAGGCGACGAACCTGACGTCGGCGAGGAAACAGGAGGATGAAGAGAATGGCTGTATTCGATCAGCAGTACTCGCGTCGCAGGTTCCTGCAGATTTCCGCCGCCGTCGGCGCGGTTGTTTCGCTGGGCGGTGTCACGGCCGCTTGCAACGTGACTGGCGGGCAGGGCGGGACGTTCAACTGGATGACCTGGGGCGATCACTACATCGACGATCAGCTCAAGGCGATCGAGGCATCGGACAAGATCATCGCCAACATCAGTGAGCTCGCGGGCAATGCCGAGGGCTTCGCCAAGCTCAAGGAGGTCAAGGGGCAACTCGACATGATCTCGGGCGACGCCCTGTGGGTGCCCGACGCCTACTACAAGGACGGGCTCATCGAACCGTTCGACATCAACGATCTCAAGGTCTCCTCGCAGCTCTACCCGTTCGCGAGGGAATTCGCGATCTGGACCAAGCCCGAAGGGTATCTCGGGTACCCGTTCGGCTGGTCGCCGATCAGCATCTATTACAACCCGAAGTTCGTCGACCCGGCCCCGGACTCCTGGGAGGTCCTCTTCGACCCGAAATACGAGAAGCGCATCGTGGTCGAAAACCAGCCCGAGGAGATCGTCGCCTACATGGGCAAGGCGGCGGGCTTTGACGATGTCTACAACATGACCGACGACCAGCTGGCCACGGTCAAGGGTTACCTCGAGCGGCTCAAGCCCAACATCCTGCGCTTCGCACAGCAGGCCACGGACAGCGTCAACTCGATGATCAGTGAGGAGGCGTATCTCATCACCGGGAACCTTGGCAACGAGGACCGGGTGAAGGATGGCGGCGGACCGGAGATCAAGGGGTATATCCCGAAGGAGGGAACGGTCGGCTGGATGGATGCGGAGATGGTGGTCAAGGGCGGCGCGAACACGTCGCTGATCTTCCCCTACCTGGAGAAGGCGGAGGTGGCCGAGAACATCGCCGCCAACTTCATTACGCACGGTCGGCCGCTCTTCAACGAGGCGGCCTACAAGGTCCTGGTCGACCAGGGGGAGAAGGATCGCGCCGATCGGTACCACTACAACGAGTCCGAGTCGATCCTTGCAGCCACAACCCTGAAGGGCCCGGGCACCTCGACCGAGAAGTCGATCCAACTCTTCAACGACGTCTTCGCAGCCTAGCGGCGCGGATCTCGATCCAGTCTCGGGCGATGTCGACCGAGATCGTCGGCGGGACCGCCGTGGTTCCGCCGGCCTCGACCGGAAGCGGGCGGGCTGCCAGGCTGCGGCAGCTTGCGCCGTTCCTGCCGGCCGGGTTCATCCTGATCGGCCTCTTCTTCGTGCCCCTCGCATTGATGTTCGTCTTCTCGTTCTGGTCGACGGACGCGAACCTCGACGTCCTGCCTGTCTGGACGCTCGAGAATTACGTGAATTTCTTCGACAACCCGGGCTACGTCCGGACGCTGCTGAAGACCATGCTGATGGGCGCCGGCGTCACCCTCGCCTGCCTGGTTGGCGCCTTTGCCGTCGCCTACTTCCTCGCCCGCTACGTCTCGCGCCGCTGGGCGCGATTCGCGCTCCTGCTCATCATCGTCCCGTTCTGGACGAGTTACCTGCTGCGCGTCTACTCGTGGCAGGCGATCCTCGGCGAACACGGTGCGCTGAACCAGGTGCTCATGGCTCTCGGGGTCATTTCCGAGCCGTCGTTCCTGTTCGTGTACAACGACGTCGGGACGTTCATCGTCCTCGTTTACGTGTACGTGCCATTCGCCGCACTGGTCCTGTATTCATCGCTCGAGCGCTTCGATTTCACGCAGGTGACGGCCGCCCAGGATCTCGGCGCCAACTCGCTCCGGGCGTTCCGCGATGTCCTCCTGCCGCAGATCCGGCCGGGCATCATCACCGCCTGCATCTTTGTCTTCATTCCGATCCTCGGCGAGTTCCTGACGCCGTCGATGGTCGGTGGTGCATCGGGACTCCTGATCGCCAACCTCGTGGCCAACTTCTTCAAGAACGCCCTCATACCCGAGGGTGCGGCCATCGGCTTCATGATCGCGGTGATCGTCCTGATCCTCCTGATCGCGTTCCGGCGCTACCTGCGAGTGGAGGATGTCTACGCCCGTGGCTAGCGGAGTCGACGCTCTCGAGACGATGCCGGTGAGCCACGATGCCCGCGCGGTCCGCTGGACCCTCCGGCTCTGGTTCGGCGCGCTGATGATCTTCCTGTACCTGCCGATCGCCTTCATGGTGGTCTTCTCGTTCGACGAGGGCGCGACCCCGGGTCTGCCGATCACGGGCTTCACGCTTCATTGGTACGACGTGCTTCTCGACAATCGGAGCCTCCTGCGGGCCGTGGGAAACTCGATCACCGTCGCCACGGCCGTGGCGATCCTGGCGACCGTGATCGGCACGATGGCCGCGTTCGTCCTGGTGCGCGGTGGGATCCGCTGGCCGAACGCGACCAGGATCGCCTTCACCTTGCCGATCATGGTGCCCGGGGTCCTGATCGGCGTGTCCCTGCTGATCTACTTCGCCCGAGCGGCCGATCTCCCGCTCTCCCTCGGCACCGTGATCGCGGGTCAGTTGGTCTTCACGGTACCGTTCGTCGTCCTGATCGTGGCCAGCCGGCTGCAGAGCTTCGACCGGAAGGTCGAGTGGGCGGCGGCCGACCTGGGCGCGTCGCCCCGCCAGGCCATTCGCCACATCGTCCTTCCGCTGATCTCGCCCGCCATCCTCGCCGGTGCCCTCATCAGCGTGACGCTGTCGATCGATGAGTTCGTGATCACGTGGTTCACGATCGGTGCGCAGCCCACGCTGCCGACCTACATCTACACCCGCATCAAGTTCGGCGTCACCCCGGAGGTCAACGCGGTGGCGACGATCATGCTGGTCGCCACGCTCCTCATCTTCACCATCGCCTCCGTCGTCCTGGGGCGCACGCGTCGACGCCCCGATCGCCGGCCTGCCGAGGCGGACGCCTGATGCGCGCGGCCGTCTTCAAGGGCGACGGCGTCGTTCGTCTCGACGACGTCCCGGACCCGCGGATCGATGCGCCCGACGATGTCGTCATCGAGGTCGAGGCGTGTGGTATCTGCGGGACGGACCTGCAGATCCTGAACGTGCCGCCCGGCCATCCGGCCACTCCCGGCGTCGTGATGGGTCACGAGTTCATCGGCCGGATCGCGAGCCTCGGCTCGGAGGCGTCGGCGGGCGGGCTGTCCGTCGGACAGCGGGTCGCCGTCGATCCGGACCCCAAGTGCGGGGTCTGCCGCTTCTGCCGCGCCGGGCGGCCGGCGAACTGCGAGAACATCCAGGCGCTCGGCATCTTCCGCGACGGAGCGTTGGCCCCGTTTGCCAAGGCGCCCGCCAGCGCGGTGTATCCGTTCGGCGACGGCCCGTCGTCCGATGTCGCAGCGCTCATCGAGCCCCTCGCCTGCGTCGTCAACGGTGCCAACCGGGCGAATCCGCGGCTGGGCGAATCCGCGGTCATCTTCGGCGCAGGGGCGATCGGCTGCCTGTTCGTCGCCGTCTTTCGCGCGGCCGGTGCCTCACCGGTCATCGTGGTCGAGCCGACCGAGGCGCGGCGAGCGGTCGCGGAGGCGGTCGGGGCGGACCGCTCCCTGGCACCGGACGACTTCACGGCCCGCCGCGATGAGCTTCTGCCCGCCGGCGCGGACATCGTCGTCGACGCCGTCGGGTCCCAGTTCGCCCCGGCCATCGACACCGCCGCACTCGGCGGGCGGATCGTCCTGTTTGGACAGAACGCCACGGTCCGTCCCCCGGTCCATCAGTACACGATCACGGCTCGTTCGCTGACCGTCATGGGGACCTACATCACGAGTTTCACGTTCCCCCAGGCGATCCGGATGGTCGAGCAGGGGACGCTGACCCTGGCGCCGATCGTGACCCACGTCCTGCCGCTCGAGCGCCTGACCGAGGGTCTCGATCTGCTGCGCACCGGCGCGGCGACCAAGGTGGTCATCACACCCGGCTCGTAGCCCGGTGTCACGTGCCCGGGACCCGCGGCACGGCTGATCTAGAGGATCGTCCGGACCTTGTCGAACGCCTGGCCGAGGGCCTCGGGACCCATCGCCGAATAGCCGCCGTCGACGACCAGGTCGATACCGGTCACGAACGACGCCCGGTCCGAGGCCAGGAACAGAACAGCCTCCGCGACCTCCTCCGGATCCGCGATCCTGCCCAGGGCGTGGAACTCGGCTCCGAGCGCATCGGCCCGCTCGCGCGTTCCGTAACGCCGCTCGATGTTGCGGCTCCACATCCATCCCGGCGAGACGGCGTTGACGCGAATGCCTCGCGGAGCCAGCTGCTGGGCGGCCGTCTTGACCAGCATCAGGAGACCGGCCTTCGTCACGTTGTAGACGACACGGTTCGGTTGCGACGCCCGGCCGCTGATCGACGCGAGGTGGACGATCGCGCTGCCCCTGGTCATGTGGGCCGACGCCTTGCCCGTCAGCACGGCCGCCGAGACCAGGTTCACGTCGAGGACGCGGTGCCACAGCTCGCGCGAGGTGTCGAGCCGCTCGTCGTCGAAGATCGCCGCCGCGCCCACGAGGATGTCGAGACGGCCGAACCGGTCCATGGCGCTCGCGACCAGCTGGTCGAGCTGGGCATCGTCGGCGACGTCGGTGGCGACGAACACGGCGTCGCTCCCGAGCCGGACAGCCGCATCGGCGCCATGCTCTGCGTCCCGGTCGGCGAGAACGACCCTCGCCCCTGCGGACGCCAGCGCGGCCCCGATGGCTGTGCCGACGTAGGATGCCGCGCCGGTGACGATCGCGACCTTGCCGTCGAGGTCAGCCACGGCTCAGACGCCGACACGCTGGCGCTTCTTGGCGGCTTCCCATCGCTCGCGGGCTGTTCGTACCTGTTCGCGCTCGCTGACCTCGGGAATGCCGACCTCCCACCAGGCACCGCCCTCGGTCCAGGCATAGGGGTCGATCGGAACAACGATCACGTAGCTTCGGTCCGCAGCCTTGGCCCGCGCAAAGGCTGCCGGGAGGTCCTGCAACCGCTCGACCTTTTCGGCGACGGCGCCCATTGCCTCGGCGTGCTTGACGAAGTCGACCTGGACGTATCGCTCGTGGCGGGTGGTCACGAGTTGGTTGTTGAATTCGGCGCCGCCCGAATTGACCTGGAGACGATTGATGACCGCATATCCGGCGTTGTCGCAGACGATGAAGATCACCTTGTGGCCGGTCATCACGGTCGAGTAGATGTCCGAATTCATCATGAGGTAAGAGCCGTCGCCGACCCAGGCGATGACATCGCCATCGCCGCGCGCCATCCTGGCTCCCCAGGCACCGGCGATCTCGTAGCCCATCGTCGAATAGCCGTACTCGGAATCGAACGAGCCGATCGACTTCGAGCGCCAGCCCATGCTCAACTCGCCGGGCAGGCCGCCGGCCGCGGAGAGGCAGTAGTCGTCGTCGGCGCACACGTCGTTGATGACCGAGATGACCTCCGCGTACGCGGGCGCCCCTTCGTGCGTCCGTCCCTTCCAGGTGTCGAGATAGCGATGCCAGTCGGCGATCTGCGCCTGCGCAAAGGCGAGCCAATCTGTCGATGCCGCGGACTCGCCGATGGCCGCGTCGAGTGCCTCGATGGAGACTTTCGCGTCACCGATCACCGGTTGGGCTCGCTGCTTGTGGGCGTCCCAGCCGGCGGTGTTGACCGAGATGAAGCGGACATCGGGGGCTTCGAACAGTGCCCACGAACCCGTCGTGAAGTCCTGCAAGCGCGTCCCGACGGCGAGGACCACGTCGGCCCGCCCTGCGACGGCATTGGCGGCCGTCGATCCGGTGACGCCGACTGGGCCGGCGTAGTTCGGATGGTCATGGAGGAGGGTCGCCTTGCCGGCGACGGTTTCCACGACCGGGATGTGCCGCTTCTCGGCAAAGCTACGGACGGCGTCGACGGCCCCGGAGTAGTGGACGCCGCCACCAGCGATGATGAGCGGCCTGCTGGCCCCTCTCAGCAGGGTCGCGGCGGCCTCGACGTCGCGCGGGTCCGGCCCCGGGCGGCGGATGTAGTGGATGTGCGGTTCGAAGAAGACCGCCGGGAAGTCGTAGGCCTCCGCCTGGACGTCTTGCGGCAGCGCGAAGAAGGCAGGCCCGCGGGTCGCCGGATCGAGCATGACGGCAAGGGCCTGTGGCAGCGATCGCACGATCTGCTCGGGCCGGGTGATCCGGTCCCAATAGCGGGTGACGGGCTTGAACGCATCGGCCACCGTGATGGTCGGGTCGTCGAAGTGCTCGACCTGCTGGAGGACCGGATCGACGATCCGGTGCTGGAACGTGTCGCCCGAGAGGAGCAGGAGCGGAAGCCGATTCGCATGGGCGGCCGCGGCGGCGGTCACGAAGTTCGTCGAGCCGGGGCCGACCGACGACGTGGCGATCATGATCCGTCGTCCGCGCATTGCCTTGGCGTAGGCAACCGCGGCGAGTGCCATCGACTGCTCATTGTGTCCCCGCCATGTAGGCAGGCGGTCCTGGACGGGCTCCAGCGCCTCGCCGAGGCTCGTGACATTGCCGTGCCCGAAAATGGCGAACACGCCCGCGAACAGCGAAACCTCATCCCCGTCGATCACGGTGCGCTGCGCGAGCAGCCACCGAACCAGCGCCTGGGCCGTGGTCAATCGGATGGTCTTCATCGTCGTATGCCTCGCACTCGATCCAGATGGGCCCGCATGCCGTCGCGCAGGAACAGCTCGACTCCGGTCGTGAAGTATCGGGCTCCCCGCTTCAGCCACTCCTCGGTCATGGCGGCGGTCCCGGCGTAGATGCCCAGCACCTTGTCCGACGCGACGACGACCTCGGCGACGCGCTCCATCGCCGCCACGACGTCCGGGTGGTCCGCCTGGCCGGGATGGCCCATCGACTGCGACAGGTCCGTGGGTCCCAGGAACAGGACATCGACACCGTCGATCGCCACGTAGTCCTCGATCGCGCCGACGGCCTCGCGGGTTTCGATGTGCACCACCACCATCGTTTCCCGGTTGGCGCGCTCGACGTATGCATCCAGCGGCTCGCCAAGGCCCCACTCCGAGGCGCGCGTCCCGGCCAGCCCTCGCTCGCCTCGCGGGCCGTATTTGACGGAACGAACCGCTTGCTCGACGGCCTGCGGCGTGTTCACCCACGGAACATGGACGCCGTGGATCCCGCTGTCCAGGAAGCGCAGGATGATGTGCGGCTGATTCGTGGTCACCCGGGCGATGGGCGTCACGCCGCGCAGGTCGAGCGCTCGGCAGAGGTCCTCGACGTCTCGGGGTTCAAGCATCCCGTGCTCGCCGTCGAAGACGAGGAAGTCCCAGCCGAGCATCGCGATGTACTCCGCGAGTGATGGCTCCGCATACCTGATGAAGCAGCCGAAGACCGGCTGTCCAGCAGCCAGCTTCGCCTTGGTCGCGTTCTTCAGCATCGTCGGTCGCTCACTCGATGCGCAGGCTGACGACGTCTTCCCAGCGCCGGGAAGACCAGGAGCGGACCATCGCCGCGGCGACGGACGCGTTGGCGAGGGCATCGCCGAAGCTCGGGCTGTGGGGTCGGTTGGCGGCGACCGAGCTGAGGAATTCGAATGCCTCGATCAACTTGAGATCCTCGTACCCGAGCGAGTTCCCGGCGCCCGGGACGATGTTTCCCTGGTTGCGGAACGCATCGCCGGCGAGAACCTCCAGGAAGCCGTTGGTTGGTTGCTCTTCGGGCAGATACAGCTGCAGCTGGTTGAGCTTCTCGTGATCCCACGAGGCGGCGCCCTTCGAGCCGTTCAGCTCGAACGCCATCGAGCTCTGCGGGCCGAAGATCGAACGATCGGTCTCGAGGGTTCCCCGGGCGCCGCTCGCGAACTCGATGAGTGCGCCGGCGTAATCCTCGTTGGTCACCCGCCCCGTCGGATCGCCGGCCTTGCCCCGAGCGTAATGGGTCGGACCGCCGGCGATCGGGAGTGGTCGTTCCTTGACGAATGTCTCCTTGACCGCAACGACCCGGGCGATGGGTCCCGCGAGGTACTGCGCCATGTCGATCGCATGGGACATGAGATCGCTCAACACCCCGTAGCCAGCTTCCTCCTGGAGATACCGCCACGACAGGAGGCCGAGCCGATCGCGTCCGTACATCGAGAAGAATCGGCCGCGATAGTGGGTCAACTCGCCGAGCCGCCCATCCGCGATGAGTTGACGGGTGTACTGCACCAGCGGCGCCCATCGGTAGTTGTAGCCACAGCCCGTGATCACCGAGGCGACCCGGGCCGCCCGCTCCATGGCGGCCGTGTCACTGGGCTTGAGCCCGACCGGCTTCTCGCATGCGATGTGCTTGCCGGCCGCCGCCGCGGCCTCGGCGATCTCGCGGTGGAGGGCGTTGGGAGCCGTGATGTCGATGACGTCGATGTCGTCGCGTCCCAGCAGCTCGCGCCAGTCGAGCGTCCCGTTGGAGAAGCCAAAGTGCTCCATGGCCAGGTCGATCCGGGCGGGGACCGTGTCGGCGATGGCAAGGAGCCTGGGCCGGACGCCGCTGTCCGGGAAATACATCGGGATGTCGCGGTATGCGCGGGAGTGCGCCTGGCCCATCCAGCCGAATCCGATCACACCGATCCCGATCGACGTCGTCACCGGCGTCCTCCTACGAGCCCGGCCACGTCCGGCCGTCCCAGACATCCGGGTTGACGAGGTGGTCGGGACGGCGGCCCGCCAACACCTGGACCACCTGTTCGAACGCGGCCCGGAAGATGCGCACCTTTCCCGCTGCCGTCGCGGATGCGATGTGCGGGGTCACGACGACGTCATCCCGGTGCAACAGGGGGTGATCGGGCCCAAGCGGCTCAGGCTCGGTGACATCCAGCCCGGCCCCGAACAGCCGTCCCTCATCGAGCGCCTCGAGCAGCGCGTCCCCATCCACGAGGCCGCCGCGCGCGGTGTTGACGAGCACGGCCCCCGGCTTCATCTGGCGGAACTGGTCGTGTCCGATCATGCCCCGCGAATCATCGCTCAACGGCACATGGAGGGATACGACGTCGGCGCCACGGAGGAGCTGCTCCAGCGACCCGACACGCGCCACGGTCGGCGGAACGTCCGCCCCGGTCAGGAACGGATCGTAGGCCGTGATGCGCATCCCCAGCCCCTCGCAGATCCCGGCCACGCGCCGGGCGATCCGGCCGAACCCGACAAGCCCGAGGACGGTGCCGTCGAGCTCGATGGCCTCGTGCCCGGCGTAGTAGCCGCCGCGGCCCTGGCGTAGCCGGGATTCCGCCGGCTTGACGTTCTTGGCGATCATGAGGATGAGTGCCACGGCGTGCTCCGCGGTGGAGATCGTGGGTGCATCCGGCGTGTTGCAGACGGCGATCCCGCGCCGCGTCGCCTCTGCGACGTCGACGAGGTCGTGACCGATGCCGGTTCGGGCGATGACACGCAGCTCGGGGGCTTGATCCATCAGCGCCGCGTCGTACCGCATCGATCCGGCAATGGCGGCCCGGGCCGTTGCCAGGCCGACGTACGGATCGTCGGTCGTCGAAGGGCCGAGGATCGTGACCGCTGCCGCGACCTCCGCCACGAGCTCAGGCAAGATCGTCCGCTCGAACCACACGTGCGGCAGGCCCCGGGACGTCATCGGGCCCTCGACATCACGCGATGGTGCCGAATCGTGGTTCGGCCAGGCCACGGGCGCCGGTCTCGATCGCAAACAGCCCACCGGGGTCGCGCTGGCCCGGGGTGGACGGCCGCGATCCACCCTCGCCGATCGAGGTGACGAACAGAGTGGAAAGCCCCGGCCCGCCGAAGGCGGGCATGGTCGGCTTCTCGACCGGCAGGTCGATCCGCCGATCGATCGCGCCACGCGGCGTGACGCGGAGCACCGACCAGCCATAGACGCAGGCGATCCAGTAGCAGCCGTCCTGGTCGACACACGCCCCGTCGGGTCGTCCGCGAAGGCCACTGAAGTCGAGAAAGACGCGCTCGTTGCGCGGATCGCCAGACGTCATGTCGTAGTCGTAGGCCCAAACCGTCTGGCGAAGC
>JANNUK010000428.1:0-21170 GCA_031395155.1 Chloroflexota bacterium
GACCACGAACGCGCCAAGCGTCAGTCGGCCGGCGAGGCGAGCGTGGACGTGTGGCCTGTCGCGAAAGACCGCGACGTAACGATCGCGGAAGGCTTCGCTGCCGCGCAGGACCTCCGACCCGTCGACAAGGTCGACGATCACGACATCGTCGTCGAGAGCAGCTCTAGCCGCCGAGATGCGTGCACGACGACCGCTTCGGATCCTCGCCGTCTGACGCCCACGTCGCCGACACGGCCGGCGAGGCGGCCGGCACGATCGCCATCCATACCGACCTTGGCCGACTGACCGCGGCTGCCTGAAAAGGATCGACACATGACGCGCAGGGACATCGACGATCTGGGAGACCTGCTGGAGCGGCCCTATTGCGCCGTGCTGGCCACCCACCGGGCGGACGGCTCGGTCCTGTTGTCGCCGGTATGGCACGAGTGGCGCGACGGCGGCTTCAACATCGGGGTCCCGTTGGGCAACATCAAGCTGCGCCACCTCGTGGCAGACCCGCGAGCCAGCGTCGTGGTCTTCGACCACAGCTGGCCGGCCCGAGGGTTCGAAGTGTGCGGGATCGCCCGGATCACCACCGACGGTCGCGCAGAGGTGAGCCGGCGGCTCTCAGTCCGCTACCTGGGCACGGCGAATGGCAACGCGTACGCGGACCGGGTTGTGCCCGGTGTCATCGTCCGTCTTGAGCCCGGCACGATGCGCGCCTGGGACTACGTCGACGAGACGCGCCCTGACTCGGAGGTCCCTACCTTCCCGGGCGGGCCCGCCGGTGCGCCGGCTGGGGGCCACGGAGGCTAGCCGCCTGTCGTGCTCAGGTCGACCCGTAGCCCGCGGCCCGGGTCAATAGCCGGCTCGTCCGCCGGAGATGTCGAACACAGCCCCGGTCGAGAACGAGCATTCGTCCGATGCGAGCCAGGCCACCATCGCGGCCACTTCGGAGGCCTGCCCCATGCGCCCGATCGGATGGCGCCGACGGACCTCCGCCAGATCGGACTCCGGCAGCACTGACCAGTTCGCGGTCCAGATCGAGCCGGGTGTAATAGCGTTGACCAGGATGCCGCGCTCGGCCACCTCGAACGCGACAGCCTTGGTCAGGCCGATTACCCCGGCCTTCGCCGCGGCGTACGCAACAGGGTTGTGCTTGCCCTCCTTGCCGGCGATCGACGAGATGTTGATGATCCGGCCCCAGCCCCGTTCGATCATGGCGGGGAGGACCGCACGGCAGCCGTGGAAGACACCGCTCAGGTCGACGTCGATCGTTCGCTGCCACGCGGCCAGGGGCATCTCCCAGGTCGGCACCGTCCCCTCCGAGATGCCGGCGTTGTTAACGAGGATATCGATCCGTCCGGCCCACCGGATCGTCGCCTCGACCATGGCCTCGACGGACGGGTACGAGGTGACGTCGACCGCCACCGCGAGCGCGTCGGCCCCGGATGAATCGAGCCGACGCGCCAGCGCCTCGCTGCGCTCGAGCTCGACGTCGGCGACGACGACCCTGATCCGGTCGCGCACGAAGCGCTCGCACATCGCGGTCCCGAGCGCGCCGGCGGCGCCGGTCACGATCGCGACCCGTTGCCCGGGTGCGACGTCGGACGCAAGCGCCGCTGCTGGACCTGCCGTCACGTCCACGTCGACCTCCCTACTCTGCGCCGGAACCGCGCAGGTCGCCGAGCAGGGTCCGCCCATCGCGGGCCACTGCCAGGGTCGCCAGCTGCGGCCGGACGACGAGGGCGAGCCCGCCGACGAGGCCGAGGGCGATCCCACACAGGAGCACCGTCATCCGGGCGGTGGTGGCCTCGGCGACCAGACCGGTGATCAGGCTGCCCACTGGCAGCATCCCCCAGTAGAACATGGCGAACAGGCTGACGAGCCTCCCACGAAGTCGTGGCGGGGCCAGGGCGTTGATCAACGTCACGCTGGACGAGGCATAGGTCAGGATGCTTCCGCCGACCACTGCCAGGGCGAGCAATGCCAGCGGGACGCCGGGTACGACGCCAAAGACGATCATGGAGCCCGACGCGCCGGCCAGACCCGCGATCAACCCGCGGCCGTGACCGATCCGACGATGGACGACCTCCAGTGAAACTCCCGCAAGCAATCCGCCGCAGCCACTGGCCACGAGGAGGGCCCCGAGTCCGGCAGGCCCGATGCCAAGCTCCTGCGCTGCCACGGGCAACATGAAGATATAGCTGAGGCCGATCGCTCCCGGCGCGATGGCGAGGACGATCAGGACGCCGAGGGTCGGGTGCATCGTGGCATAACGGAACGCCTCCACGAGCGGGCCCACCAGGGCCGCCCGCGGGCGCTCCCGGCCCGCTTCAGGCCCGCCCGCCGATGGCAGTCGGCTCAGGACCACGGCCGGCACGGCGGCGAGAAGCGCCGCGGCCGCAAATCCGAACGCGGGCGTCGCCGCCGCCAGGAGGCTGCCGGCGACCACCCCGCCAACAATCCGCGCGGCATTCATGTGCAGGAAGTTGAGCGTCACCGCGCTCGACACCGCCGGCGGTGGGACGAGATCGCCGACGATCGCGACCGACGCCGGCGCGCCGATCGTCTGGGCGAGGCCAAGCCCGAACGCCAGCGCGATCACCAGCCAGTACGGAGGCCCGCCGACGAATGCGACGACCGCCTGGCCGCCGGAGAAGGCGGCCATCGCCACGAGCGAGATCAGCAGCATCGGTCGCGAGCCGAACCGGTCCGTGACGACCCCGGCGTGAGCCGTCAGCAGAAGCCCCGCGATGCCATATGCGGTAAAGGCGAACCCCACCGCCGCCGGGGAGCCGGTGAGCTCCAGCACGTACCAACCAAGCGCCGCGAAGTAGACGAAACTGCCGCTGCTGAGCGCCAGCATGGAGACGAAGAAGAGACGGAACGGCGGGTAGCGGAGGGCCGACCAGCCGACCCGGTCGAGCCGCGATTCCGCGGCAACCGCCACCCCGTCCGTATCCTTGATCATCGCGCCGAGTGTAAGCCACACTGGACAGGACGCGTGGAGTTGCAGTGCTACCCTACTGCCACCCATGGATGACATCGAGTTCGGGTTCGCCGTGCCGCCCGGCGACCGCGAGACGGGCACCGCGACCGGGCCGCGACACGGCGCTGGGCGGGCGATGCCGTCGAGGGCGAGCGGCCGGCATTCGCCGGCGACCCGGCGGAGCTGCGCGATCGAATCCAGGAAGCCATCGGGCTCGGATTCGACATGGTCCAGCTCCGGTTCGCCGGGATGATGGACACTGCCGATATCGAACTCTTCGCCGACGACGTGCTGCCCCACTTTCGGTAATCGCCTGCAACGCTGGAGCCCACCGTGATCGACCTCCGCTCCGACACCGTCACCCAACCCTCGCCGGCCATGCGTCGAGCGATGGCCCAGGCGGAGGTGGGCGACGATGTCTTTGGCGAGGACCCGACGGTCCGGGCCCTGGAAGAGCGCTCGGCGGATCTGCTCGGCGCTGAGGCCGGCCTGCTCGTCGCGAGCGGCACGATGGGCAACCTTGTTGGACTGATGGCCCATGTGCCCCGCGGTGGCGAGATCATCGGACCCGCCGAGATCCACACGTTCGCGGGCGAGGCGGCCGGCTACGCAGTTGTGGTCGGCGCGTCGGTCCGTGGTATCCCGCCCGGCGACGATGGGACGATCGATCCGATGGCGATCCGCAGCGCCGGGCGCGACCCCGACAATATCCACGAGCCGATCACGGCGCTCGTGACGCTCGAGAACACGCATTCATTGTCGATGGGCCAGCCCCTCACGGCGGCCTATACCGAGACCGTCGCCGCCGTCGCGCGTGATCTCGGTGTGCCGCTGTTCATCGATGGCGCGCGGCTGTTCAACGCCGCCGTCGCCCTCGGCGTGCCCGCGAACGCACTCGTGCCGGCCGGCGCCTCCGCCACGTTCTGCCTGTCCAAGAGCCTTGCCTGCCCGGTGGGCTCGATGGTCGTCGGCGACGGCGCGTTCATCGCCCGCGCCCGTCGCGCCCGCAAGCTCCTGGGCGGCGGGATGCGTCAAGCCGGCATCATCGCGGCAGCCGGGCTCGTCGCCTTGCGCGATGGCCCCGACGGGATGATCGAGCGGTTGGCAGACGACCACGCAAACGCCCGCCGGCTCGCTGACGCGCTGGCATCGATGGATGGCGTGACCAGGCTGGATCCGGGACGTGTCCGGACGAACTTCGTGCTCTTCGGGGTCGGCGCCGCGATCTGGCCGGACGACACCGAGGAGCGGCGCGCGATCGTGCGCCAGCGGGCCGAGTTCCTGGATGCGCTCGCCGGTCGCGGCGTTCGGATGATCGAATACCCGAAAGGCCTGATCCGGGCAATCCCCCACTACGGTGTGGAGCGAGACGACATCGAGACCGCGATCGGCGCCCTCAGCGCGACACTCGCCGAGGTGGGCGCTGCGGCCATGCGACGGATCGAACGGACCGTCCCCGTCTGACGCTCTAGCCGTACCGCCACTGCATCCGGACCGGGCGGACGGCGATCAGGACGCGATCCGCCTTGATCTCCTCCCAGTGACGCTGGGAGGCCTCCTCGGTAGGTTCGTATTTGCGGATGAGGTCCATGGTCGTCGCCCGGACGTCGCCCTCGTAGACCTCCGCCGTCCCGAACACCTGGACGTAATTCTCGCGCCGCTTCCCGGCGTCGATGCACAGCGTGACGCGGGCGTCGAGGCGCAGGTTGCGGACCTTGATCGTCCAGTCCAGGGTACTGATCCAGAATCGGTCGCCGTCCCACCAGTACCAGTTCGGGGTCAGTTGTGGGGTGCCGTCGGGCTGGATCGTGGCGACGACCGCGTGGAGCTGGGTCCGGAGAAAGGCCTCGTGCTCCGGGGTCAGCCCGAGTGGATCGCCGGTCGCCGTCATGTGCGCACCTCGGGGGCGGCGATGGTCGACGCGAGAGTCGTCGGTCGGTCGGTCAGATCGAGCGCCAGGATCGCGGCTTCCACGATATGCGCCGCGTCGATCCCGGTGGCTGCGTAGAGCGCCGGGATGGTGCCCGACTGGCCGAAGGTATCGACACCCAGGGGGACGACCGGTGCGCCGAAGACCCCACCGACGAAGCTGAGGGCGTGTGACGCCGCGTCGGCGACGGTGACGATCGGCGCATGGCGCTGGCCGCGCGGAATGAGTGTCGCCAACTGCCCGACATCGTCGGGTCGGGTGCGGCGCAGGGCGTCGAGGCGCCCGCCGTGTTGCCCGCTGGCGAGCCGTTCGGCCGAGGTCAGCACGATGAGATTCGCGGCGATCTCCTCTCGGTGGAGGATCCGGACCGCATCGATCGCCTCGGGCACGATCGACCCGGCCGCCATGATCTGTACGACGGGACTGTCCGGCGGCAGTGGCTCCGACGCCTCGGCGGCCTCGAGCAGTCGGTAGCCGCCGGCCAGCACGGCGTCCCGCCAGCCGTCGAGGCCGAGTCGCCTCTCGACGGGACCCGCCAGGGACTGGTCGATCGGTCGGGTCCCAAGCCGCAGGTAGGTCGCGAATCCATCGTCGGGATCGAGGCAGCCTCGAAGGCCCTCGAGCATCGTCCAGACGACTTCGCGACCAAAGACCGGTTCGTAGGCGCGCAGACCGGGCAGTTCGATCCCGAGCGAGGGCGTCACCGTGGATTGGTGGGCACCGCCCTCCGGTGCGAGGCTGACCCCGGACGGCGTCCCGACGAGGATGAACCGGGCCTGGACATACAGCGCGTAGATGAGCCCGTCGAGCCCGCGCGCAATGAACGGATCGTAGACCGAGCCGATCGGCGCGAGACGCTCGCGGAAGAGCTCACCGGCAAGTCCGAACTGGCTGAGCCACATGAACAGGTTCATCTCGCTGATCCCGAGTTCGATGTGCCGGCCGGCGGGCCCGAGGGTCCAGGCCAGGGGTCGCTTGACGTCATCGCGATCCGGACCGTCCTCCGACGCGAAAACCCCGGCGCGATTGATCCAGCCGCCGAGATTCGTGGACACAGCCACGTCCGGTGCCGCCGTCACGATGCGCGGCCCAACGTCCGGGTCGCGGGCCAGCGCAGCCAGCGTGTCGCCGAACGTCTGCTGCGTGCTCGTCGTGGCCGGGATACGCACGTCGGGCACTGGGAGTGCGGGCGCTGCGGCCGGGGCGATCTCGTCCTTGGGGGTGTCATACCCGAGAGCGCGTCGGCGCCGGACGCACAGGCGGCGCTCGGGCGATGCCTCGGCAAACGCCGCCCACGGATCGCCGGCATCGGCACCCAGCGGCCCGCTGAGTCCGTCGACCTGATCGGCCCCCAACAGCGCGGAGTGGTTGAGGCTATCGCCGGCGAACGGCAATCGCCAGCCCTTGATCGTGTAGGCAAACACGACCGTCGGGCGGGTGCGCTCACGATCGGCGGCGCGCAGGGCCCCCTCGAGCGCGTCCTGATCGTGTCCACCGAGGTCCGCCAGGAGCTCCGGCAGCTCGCCGTCCGGCACGTCCGCGACGGTCCGCGCCAGGGCATCGCGGCGGGCAGCCGGGGCGCCGTCGACGAGTCGTGTCCGGGCCTCCGGTCCGGGCCGACGGATCAGGATCTGATATTCCTCGTTATCCATGTCATCGATCCGTTCGCGCAGCGCATCACCGTCGCGCCGTTCGAAACGCTCCTGGAGACGACGGCCGTACTTGGCCTCGATGGCATGCCATCCGGCCGCCGCGAACATCGCCTCGACGCGGCGGATCCGGATGCCCGGCACGACACGATCGAGACTCTGACGATTGAGGTCGACGATCATGGTCACGTTGCCGAGGTCGCCGAGGCCTTCCTCGAGGAGCGCCTCCCAGACGTTACCCTCATCGAGTTCGGCATCGCCCACGAGAGCTACGAAGCGACGTTCGGGCTGGCGGGCCACCGTATCCCGGAAGTGAAGCCGGAGATAGCGATCGGCCAGGGCGGCAAACATTGGTGCCACGGCCCCAAGCCCAACCGACCCGGTCGAAAAGTCGACGGGGTCCGGGTCCTTGGTCCGTGACGGGTAGGACTGCAGACCGCCGAAGTCGCGCAGCCGGGGCAGCATCGACTGGTCCAGATTGCCGAGCAGGTACTGGATGGCGTGATACGCCGGGGAAGCGTGCGGCTTGATCGCCACGAGGTCACCGGCGCGGAGCCAGCGAAAGTACATCGCGGTGAGGATGGACACGACCGATGCACTCGATGCCTGGTGCCCACCGACTTTTATCCCGCCGACGTTCGGTCGGACGTGATTGGCCTCGTGGACCATCCGGACGGCCAACCACAGCACCCGGCGCGCGACGGCATCGAGAGTCTGGTCGTCCGCTTGTCGGCTCGCGGAGCGCGGGGTCTCGGCTTCGACGGCCACCGGGCGACAACTCCGATCTGAGCGACGGACAGGGGGTGAGGATCGTGAACGGTCGCATCTTGTCCGGTAATCCGGGACACGAGTCCCGAATCCCTGTACCCTACTGTGCCATGAGCAGCGCCCCAGGGTCAATGTTGGCGGACGGGCTGGGCACGAAGGCCGACCCGACGAAGCGGCCGATGGCCCGCTGGGTCCGGGTCCTCGAGGCGTTCGCCGAACAGGGCGAGTGGGGCGTCCGGGATCTCGCTCGGTCCAGTGGCATTCCACGGAGCGCAGCCCATCGCATCCTTCACGAGATGGCCGGCCTCGGCCTGTTGTCCGCCACCGACGAGCCCGGGCGCTTCCGCGTGGGGCCGGACCTGGCGCGGATCGGGAGCCGGGTCGCCGATCACCTCGACATCCAGCGCGTCGCGCGACCGATCATCGAGCGCGCGGCGGCAGCGGTCGGCGAGACCATCGTTCTTGCGCTCTACGACCCGAACCGACGCCAGTTCTCGGCCGTCGATGCGGTGGAAACAACCCACACGATCCGCTACCTCTGGGAATCGCTCCGCGACTGGAGTGACCTGCACATCGGGTCCTCGGGCAAGGGAATCCTAGCCTTCCTGCCGGCCCACGAGCGCGACGCCATCATCGACAGCCTGCCGGACCCGATCCCCGGTCGTTTCCCCATCACCAGGACTCGGCTGCGGCGCGAGCTCGCCGCCGCGCGCCGCCGGGGTCACGTGGTCAGTCACGGGGAGCGCTACGAGGGGGCCGTGGGCGTCTCGGCTCCCATCCGCAACGCCAGGGCCAGGGTCGTCGGCGACTTGATCGCAACGTGGCCGGACAACCGGACGAGTCGGGACAAGGAAGCCAGCACGGGCACGATCGTCCAGGCCGCCGCCGACGAGGTCTCGCGACGTCTGGGGTGGGCGGACGGATCGGCCCCAGGCGCGGCCCCGGTGCCACGATGATCCGGCCGATCAGGATCGGGATTGTCGGGGCCGGCCGGATCGTCCGATCCGAGCACGTCCCCCGGTTTCGGGCGATCGACGGCGTGGAGCTGGCGGCGGTGGCCAACCGGACGCCCGTGTCGTCCCGGCAGGCCGCGACGGATCTCGGGATCGCCCGCTCGTTCGACGACTGGCGCGATCTCGTCGCCGACCCGGCTATCGACGCGGTCCTCGTCGGGGTGTGGCCGTCGCTCCACGGACCGATCGTGATCGGCGCCCTCGATGCCGGCAAGCACGTTCTGACCGAGGCGCGGATGGCCGATACGGGTGCCGAAGCGCGGCGGATGCTCGAGGTGTCGCGGCGCCATCCAGACCTCGTCGCGATGGTGGTGCCGGCGTCGTTCTCGCTGTGGGCAGACGCGACGGTCCGGCGCGTGCTCGCGGATGGAGCGATCGGCCGGCTCCGTCACGTTCGGATCAGCTGGGACTCGAGTGGGCCCGACGATCCCGCCGAAGCCTGGCGGTGGCGACGTCGGGACAGCGGCGAGAACGTCATGGCGCTGGGCATCCTGTACGAGGCCATGGCCCGCTGGCTCGGCCCGGCGACCGCGGTGACGGCGGTGTCCCGCCTCGGGCCGCCGGTCAGGCCTGGGCCAGACGGTCCGCTGGCAGCCGACGTGCCGGATCACGTCCTGGCGATCATCGAGTTCCCGGACGACGTGACGGCGACGGTGGAGATGTCGGCGCGAACCAACCCCCTGGGCTCGAACGAGGCCACTTTCTACGGGACGGCGGGCACCCTGCGGGTCGATCTCGCAACGCAACGGATCCAGCGTGCGACGCTCGGCGAGACGTGGTCGCCGGTCGAGGTCCAGGACGAGGATCGGGCGGAATGGACGGCCGAGGTCGACTTCATTGCGGCGATCCGCGGCGAGCGCCCCGTCACCCTCACCGACTTCGAGACCGGTGCCCACTACATGGCGGTCGTTGAGGCGGTCGACCGATCGGCGGCCAACGGCTGCCGCGAGGCGGTCCTCGGAACAAGCGGCTCGGAGGTGAAGTCCGCATGAAGGTTCTCGAGTTCTCTCGGTCGACCGTGACCTTTCGAATCGACCTCGACAAGCTCCCTCCCCGAACGCTCAGCCACCGCCCGCCCTATGCCCTGAACAACGCCCGGGTTCAGCTCGAGTGCCGCTGCCGAATCACCGAGCGCCAGACCGGGCGGATGCACATCCTGGTCCTTGGGGCGGTCTGCAAGACGGAGCGCGTGGGTGCCGACGCGGACCTGTGGCTCCAGCCGAACGGCGACTTCATCCCGATCTTCTCCAATGATGCGTTCCTGCAGATCAAGACGTTCGCGCGGGCGGGCATGGTCGCCCAGCTCCATCCGCCGGGATCGGGCGACCAGTCCGACCGCCTGCAGACCCCGATCGAGGGCACATTCGATCGCGTCCACCTCGACCTGGTGGAGCGAGCGGCCGACCGGCTCGGGAGCGCGACCGCCATCGTCGATGCCGTGCTGGCGAACGAGGTCATCGTCGGCATCCACCGCATCGAGACCGCACGGTATCGCGTCGAGATCGAGTACCCGGTCAAGACGATCAACGGCAACGAACGCGATCTCGTGTACCAGACCGATACCGGCCCGATCCTGTTCCCGGACCTCGATTGCGAGCCGCACGAACTCCTGTCGCGTGTGGAGCTTGCGTTCATGGCCTCGAACGCGCCCGACTGGGCCGAATTCATCGTCCGCGTCCGGACGCCGATCGCCGGGGAGGTCGATGTCTATCACTACTCGAAGGCGGTCCGCCTCGACGGGATCGTCAATGAGCTCTACCGGATCCGGCCCGATGGCAACGCTGAGTCCCGCCGGGTTGAGTTGCCGGTGCATGTCTGACCGCTCTGGAGGTCCCGCGTGAAGATCACGAGCATCGAATCTCGCGTCCTTGGCTATGACATCTCGGAGGCGTGGGGGTCGGCGGGGCCCCCGGAGAGCATCACCTCGTCGTGGTACCAGTACTCGTTCGATACCTTCCATACCGATGCAGGCATCGACGGCTACACGATGCAGAACGCGAACCTGCGTGATGGTGCGGCGATGGCCCCGGTCCTCCACGACCTCTATGCGCCGCAGCTGATCGGCGAGGACCCCCTCGAGAGCGAGCGTCTCTGGCACAAGCTCCGTCGACTGAACCGCCATGCCTACAACCTGTCGGACAGCGTCGCCGGCGCCATCGACGTCGCGCTGTGGGACATCCGGGGCAAGGTCGCGAATATGCCCATCGCCTCGCTCCTCGGGCTGGCCCGCACGAAGATCGGGGCATACGCCACGGCCCGGAACGTGGATCCGACGCCGGAGGACGTCTTCGAGGAGGCGCGCCAGCGGAAGGCCGAGGGCTATCACGCGTTCAAGGTCCAGTTCTGGGACGGTCTGGACCGCGACATCCCACGGTTCCGTGCCGCACGGGAGGCCGTCGGCGACGGCTTTCCGCTGATGCAGGACGCCGCCGGCATGTACAGCTATCAGGAGGCGATCGCGGCCGGCCGGGTCCTCGGCGATCTGGACTACACCTGGTTCGAGGAACCCATCCCGGATCGCCACCTGTTCCAGCTTCAGCGCCTCACCGACCAGCTGGCGGTGCCGATCCTGTCGGGCGAGACGTCGAGGGTCCACGAGCTGGCCGAGGGCATGCGACTGGGGGCATTCGACATCGCGCGCGGCGACGTTTTGATGAAGGAGGGCATCACGGGCCTGCGCAAGGCAGCCGGGATGGCCGATCTGCTGGGCTACGACCTCGAGGTGCACGGCATCAACCAGCCACTGCTCGAGGTGGCCAACTTGCACGTCGCCCTCTCGATGCAGAACGGCCGCTGGTCCGAGACCTTCAACCCGATCTACTACCGCGGCCTGAAGGGCGATCCACTCGGCATCGACAGCGAGGGGTTCAAGCACCTGCCGCTCGGCCCGGGCCTCGGCGTGGAGCTCGACTGGGACTGGATCGACGACGTCACCGAGCAGGTCTACCGGACACCGGCGAGCTGATCGGCCCGGGTCACGCCTCGAGGGGGAACCGCACGACCGTGTCGTCGCGCCATGAACGGAGCGCGCCGGTCGCCATCGCCACGGCGATCAGGCCGTCCTCACCCCCGATGGCGGGCGGGCGGCCGTCACGGATCGCCTCGACCAGGTCGCGGACCTGGGCGGCGAAGCCACGGCGAAAATACGGCGCGTGCTCGTCCCAGGTCGTGTTTGCGTCGGTGAAGCGTTCGTCGCGGTACACGGCCTCGCGCGTGTCGCCGCGAAGGATGTCCACGGCGCCATACGCGTGGATATCGACGACCGCTTCGGTCCCGATGATCGTGTAATGCGCACGCTCGGTCGCCGCGGCGCCGGGGATCTCGTACGACATGAAGATGTTCGCCAGCAGGCCGTCCGGGAACTCGAACGTGACCATCCCGGTCAGGTCCGGCATATCCGCCCGGCGCGACGTGAACCGGCCGCTCACGAGGGCCGGCTCGCGCCCGGCGAACCAGCGGACCAGGTCGCAGCCGTGGCTGCCCCAATCGAGCCAGGCTCCACCCTCGCGCGGGTCGAGTGGCCAGCCGGTGTTGGGGTAGCCCGGGAAGAGTCGGTGGACGTGGATGGCGATCGGATCGCCGGCCGCGCCGTCGGCGACGAGGTCGTGGCCCACCCGGATGGCGTCGAGCCAGCGGGAGATCTTGGCCAGGCTCAGGTGGATCCCCGCGCCGTTGCACGCGGCGATCATCTGGCGACACTCAGCGACGTCGAGGCCCATCGGCTTTTCAAGCAGGACGTGCTTGCCCGCTGCCGCCGCCGCCAGGACATTCGGCAGGTGGGCCGTGTGCGGCGTGGCGATGATGACGGCAGCGATGTCCGAACGAGCCAGCAGCGCCTCGATCGACGGCTCCGCCTCCGCCCCGAACTCGGCGGCGAGCGCCGGCGCGCGCGTGCCGCTCGTCACGGCGACCAGGCGGGCTTCCCCTGGCTCCTGCTCGCCGATGGCGACGGCGTGGATGTGGCCCATCTGACCCGCCCCGATCAGCCCGAACCCGACCGTCATCCCGACGCCTCATCTAGCGGTTCAATTGTCGACAATATACGTCGACGAACGCACGACAGGTGCGCCCGCCGCGCGGTTTCAATGCGTTCCCGGATCCCAGGAGGCCCGCCCCAATGAACAACCTCACGGCGCTCGATGACCACGTCGACGTCCTGGTCTGCGGCGGCGGGATGGCCGGCCTTTGCGCGGCGGCCAGCGCGGCGGAACTCGGCCTCCATCCGCTCGTCATCGAGAAAGGAGCGGAGCCCGGCGGTTCGATGCTGATGTCCGGCGGCACGATCTGGACGGCTCCGAGCATGGCCGTCATGGAGTCGTGGGTCCCAGGTGGCGATCGGATCCGACAGCGGCAGCTGGTCGAGGACCTGGCGCCGGGTCTGGCGTGGCTCGACTCGCTCCACGTCCGACGCACGGCGCCCATCGCAACCGACCGCCAGGTCGGGGCCGAGGTGGACACCGCCGAACTCACGGCCAGGCTCGCCTCGGCCATCGAGGCCCAGGGCGGGCGGCTCAGTACGGAGACCGCTCTGGAGTCGATCGCGATCGGCGACGACGGGTTCCTCACGGTGATCGTCGGCGTCGTGGGCGGTCACCGAACGATCCGGGCACGCTCGGTGATTCTCGCCACGGGCGGGTTCGGCGGCGGTTCCGAGTTGCTGACTCGATACATGGGGCCCTACGCCGGGGCGATGCTGCTCCGGGCGAACCCGCGCAGTGTCGGAGACGGGCTGCTGGCGGCGCAGGGCGTTGGTGCCCGGACGTCGCCGTCGATGTCGACGTTCTACGGGCACACGATGCCGGCACTGCCGGCCGCGGTCGCGCCGACCGCGTGGGTCTCGGTCACCCAGTACTACACGCAGGACGCGATCCTGGTGAACGAGCGCGGGGAGCGGTTCTTCGACGAGAGCCGCTCGATGGCCGACGAGACCGCTCCGTTCGAGATCGTGCGCCAGCCGGGGGGCGTGGCCTGGCTGGTCATGGACCGGCGGATCCACGACGATGAGCCCCTGCCCGGGCGGTCTGCTGCAGCAGCGGGGGCGGCCTTCGCCAATGCGGTCGCGGCGGGCGCCCCGAACCTGACCGCCGACACGATCGATGAACTGGCCGACGGGTTGGCCGGGATGGGCGTGAGTCGGCCAGGCTTCCTGGCGACGATCGAAACGTTCGATCGGGCGGTGGCGACCGGCACCGGGTCAAGCCTCGAGGTCCCGCGCCGCGGCTCCCCGTTCGGGTTGCTCGAGCCGCCGTTCCGTGCCCTCGCTGTGCGGCCCGGGATCACGTTCACGCTCGGCGGTATCGATGTCGATGCCGACCTTCGCGTGCTCGACGGCGCTGGGCGACCGATCCCGTCGCTCTACGCTGCTGGTGCCGACGCCGGCGGGACGTATGACGGCGGGTACATGGGCGGGTTGGTGTTGGGCCTGGTTCAGGGTCGCGCGGCGGGACGTTCAGCGGCCACAGTGGCACGTGCATCGTCAGTCCATGGAGGGCGCTGAGCGCCCGCTGCGGCGCCTACCCGGCCCCCGCCCCTCCCCGAGCCTTCGCGAGTTCCGCGCGCCCGCCATTCGTGATCAGGCCGAGCTCGTTCGCGACCGTCACCATCAGGAAGCCCTGGTCCAGATACCGACGGGCCGTGGCGCCATCGCCGGTGTGGATCCCGGGCGCCACGCCATGGCGGCGGCAGGCTGCGAGGACCGCCGCGATCGCCTCGGCATGGACCTTCGCCTGAGCCGTGGTCCAGTCATCGGACCACGCCGACATCCCCAGACCCAGTCCCAGGTCGCCCGGTCCGATGTAGATCGCGTCGACACCCGGCGTGGCGGCGATCGCATCGACGTGGTGCAGCCCCTCGGCCGTCTCGACCATGACGACGCAGGCGGCCTCGTCGAGCCCTTCGAGGCGCTTCGAGGCGCGCGCCAGGGAGCCTCGCAATGGACCCACCGACCGTCCGCCACGCGGCGGGTAGTGGCACGCCGCGGCCGCCCTGGCGGCTTCGTCCGGCGTATCGACCATCGGGACCACGATGGCGACCGCGCCAACGTCGAGCGCCTTGCCGATCTCGGCGAAATCATTGGCCGGGACGCGCGTCGTCGGCGCGGCTCCGTGCAGCTCGATGGAACGGAAGAGTCCCGCCAACCTGGCGCCGTCGGCAAGCCCGTGTTGCTGGTCGATGCAGATCTCGTCGAACCCACAGGTGGCGAGGTATTCGGCGATCTGGGGATCCGCGGTCGTGAGCCAACCGCCGAGGCTGGGTTTGCCGGATTGCCAGAGCTCGAGCAGCGGGTTGGCGGACGCCATGTGAACCTCCGATGCGGCCGCCGAACAGGGTCGAGACGACGGGCCGGGGAATAGTCATTGTCGACAATCCTGAGCTTACGCCGAGGACGACCCCCGATCTTGCCGCCCGGCCCACACGAACCGATCGAGCCGGCCCTCCTCGCGGAACCCGATCCGCGCGTACATGGCGCGACCCATGAGCGATGCGGTCAGGCTGGCCCGCCGATAGCCAATGTCCCTCGCGATCGCCAGCACAGCGAGCGTGGCGGTGGTGCCGTGTCCGGCGCCGCGGGCCTCGGGCGCGGTCCCGACGTTCGTCACGAAGGCCTGGTCGCCGGCAGGGAAGAGCGAGGCGCACGCCACGGCCTTCCGTCCCTCCCGGACGATGACATGCCACCACGGCGGGCTGCCCTCCCCCAGCGCCCCGTGGTAGAGCTCGGTCCACGCGGCGATCGTGAGCGGGTCGGACCAGCCATACGAGCGACCCATGACCGCGAGCCACTCATCGACGTCCGCGTCGGCGACATGGGCGACGTCTCCCGACGGTTTCGGCAGCCCGTCGAGCTCGATGACCATCCCGAACTCGGGTTCGGCCGCGGTCAGTCCGCGCGCCGAGAGGCGCGATCCGAGATCGGCCGGCGTGGTCGTCGGACCGATCCACCACGTCGCCGGCAGGACGCCGTGGTCGCTGACGTCGGCCTGGGCGGCGTCGATCCGGGCATCGACCGTCGGCGCATCGCCGCGCAGCCGGATGCCGTGGACGTGGTTGAGGCTCGCCAGAGGGCGCCCAGAGGCCAGCCACGAGATGTCGGGATCCTTATGGACGGTCGCTCCGGGCAGGCGACCAATCAGCGCCAGAGCCGCGCCCAGCGCCGCCTCGGCGTCGGTCATTGGGTCCGGGCGCCCGCACCGCCGACGGTCCGCGTTTCGACCGCGTGCCGGCGGAGGTAGACCTCGTCGACGTCGATCCCCAGCCCGGGACCAGTCGGCACAGTGACCCAGCCGGCGTCGAACTGGAGCCCGCTCGAGAGGAGCCCGGTGCGGTGGGGATTGTCGTCCACCCCGTACTCCAGGTAAAGCTGGTCGGAGGCTGGCGACCGGTTCGGGTCGGGCAGGCAGGCGAGGACCTGGAGGGCTGCGGCGATCCCGATCGCGTTGTTCGAGGTGTGCGGCATCGCCGCGATCGAGTGGACCGCCGCCAGGTCAGCGATCCAGAGCGCCTCTGCGACGCCGCCGCAGATGACCGGCTCGGGCTGCACGATGTCCACGCCTCGGCAGGCGAGCAATGCGATCGCGGCACTCCGCGTCTCGAGGATCTCGCCACCGGCCAGCGCGATGTCGAGAGCGGCGGCGAGCTTCTCGTAGCCGGCATAGCCCTCGCGCTGGTGGACCGGCTCCTCGAACCAGACGAACCCGAGGCGATTCAGGATGTGGCCCATCTCGATCGCACGCGGGAACGTGTAGCCGGCATTCCCGTCGGCCATCATCTGGAAGTCGTCGGGCACGGCATTCCGGATCGTCTCGAGCAGGCGCGCCTCGTGCGCGATGGGATAGCGGCCCACCCGGAACTTCATCGCCGTGAACCCGGCGGCGCGGATGCGCTCGACCTCGGCCGGCCACGTGTCAGCAGGATCCTTGCCCTCGATGTAGCCGCCGCTCGCCGCGTAGGCGCGAACGCGGGTCCGCTGCGGACCACCGAACGATGCCGCGACCGAAACGCCCAACTGGCGCGCGCGAAGATCCTCGAGGGCGATCGTGACCGCCGAAGCGGCATATGGATGTTCGGCCGACCAGCGGACGTCTCGGGCCAGCGCCCGGGTCGCGGTCGCAGTTCTCCCGATGACGACCGGCGCGACGGCTTCCACGATCGAAGGGATACCCGGCACCAGGTAGGTCTCACCCCAGCCGGCGCGACCGTCGGCATCGGTGATCTTGACGAGGGCGTAGGCGTGGGCGTCGGATAGCGCGATCGACGGACCGGTCCTCGGGTCCAGCGCGTGGCTGACGACGAAGCATTCGACCCCGCGGATCGTCCGCCCTTCATCTGTTCCCGACGTCATCGTTCAATACCCTCGTGCTGGATCCACGCGATTGAGGAGAGGCTCCCCGCCGACGAACCGGCGGAGGTTCTCGGCGACGAGGCCGCCAAGGGCCTCCGAAGAGGCCCCCGACACGTGCGGCGTGATCACCACGTTCGGCAGCCGCCAGAACGGGCTCGACGAGGGCAGGGGCTCCTCGCTGAAGACATCGAGCACCGCCCCGCCGATCCGGCGGTCGGCGAGTAGCTCGGCGAGTGCCGCTTCGTCGATGACCGGGCCGCGTCCGGTGTTGATGATCCAGGCGTGCGCCGGCAACGCAGCGAGGACCTCCCGGCTGACGACCCCACGCGTGCGCGCGGTGAGCGGCAGCGTGACCGAGATGTAGTCCGCGTCTCGGGCGATCGATCGCAACTCATCGATGCCCACGAACCGCTCCGGGATCGACCCGTCGGGATCGCCGGTGCCGGGGACGCGGAAGCTGTCGTCGGCCTGGACCGTCGGATCGGCCTTGACCGCCAGGACGCGCAGGCCGTGCGCCGCCGCGAGGCGGGCGATCTCGCGGCCGATCCCGCCATAGCCCACGATCACGAGAGTCCGGCCGCGGACCTGCTCGCCCAGGAGCGCGTCTTCCGGCCCATCGGACCAGCTTTGCAGCAGCTGGCGGTCGCGGCGCAGGTCCACTCGCTCGGCGACCCGCAGGATGGCTCCGATCGTGTACTGGGCGATCGGTGTCGCATAGGCGCCTCGGGCATTGGTCAGCTCGACGCCCGTCGGCCATTCGAGACCGTCCCCCACGAGGTACTCGACGCCGGCAGAGAGCACCTGGAGCCAGCGCAGGCTGGGCGTCCTTGACCCCTCGGTGGGCAGCGATCGCCCGATCAGCCCGTCGAGATCGTCCAGGGCGATCTCATCGATCCCGGCCTGGTCGGCCCGGTCCGTGATGCGCAGGTCGAGGTCTGCCGAGATGGAGCGGAAGTCCGCGATCGCCGCGGGTTCGAACCCGAACGCGATCCCCACCCGGATCGTCCCGGAGGTTGCCGCCACTACGCGTACTCGAGCGGGCCCGGACGATACGGGTGCGCCGCGATGAAGGCTGGGTCGAGGGTGATCCCCAGTCCCGGTTCAGTCGGGCGCTCCACGAACCCGTTGACGAGCCGAATGGGCTCGGTCAGCAACTGCTGGCGGATGTTGTCGGGCGCCAGCGCATATTCGACGAAGCGGGCGTTCGGACTGGCAAAGGCAACGTGCAGATTGGCCATGAAACCCGGACCGACCGCGGCCCCGGTGTGGACGATCAGCCCGACGTGACGAGCTTCCGCCATCCGGGCGACATCGCGGGTCACGGCCACGCCCCCGACATGGGTCGCGTCCGGCTGGACGAAGTCGAGCGCATCGGCATCGAGAAAGCGGGCGAACTCGTCGAGGCCGGTCAGGCACTCACCTCCGGCGATCGGGACCCGCGTCGCGCGGCGTAATTCCGCGTACCCGGCCGGGTCGTCGTAACGGAGTGGCTCCTCCATGAAGAGCAGGTCGAAGGGTTCCAGGGCCCGAGCGAGATCCAGCGCCGTGCGCCGCGACCACGGCTCGCGGACCTGGACGGCGTGGCAGTCGGTCGCGAGCTCGATCCCGGGCCCCAGGGCCTCGCGCAGGGCCCCGAACTTCGCCCGCTCGTCGGCGATCCGGTCGGCGGTACTACCGGCGTACCACGTCCCGTACGGGGGGTCGCCGGGGGTTGTCGTGAAGCCGCCCGGGCGCCCGCCGAAGCCGGTCCCGATCTTCAGCCCTCGGAATCCCAGGGACCCGTAGGCGCGCGCCTGGTCGATCGTCCGCTCCAGAGGCCAGGATCCCGTGCCACCCGAGGCATACAGCGGTAGCCGGTCGTGCGCCGGCCCACCCAGCAGCTCGTGGACGGGTCGACCGGCATCCTTGCCGCAGAGATCCCACAGGGCCATCTCCACGCCCGACAGCACCGACAGACCGAGGCCGACGCGGCCCCACCAGAGCGAGCGCTGATAGAGCTCGCGAAAGCACGCCTCCGGTTGACGCGGGTCGAGCCGGAGGTCGATGAGCAAGCGGCCGTAGTAGTCGACCAGCGGAGGCACGCTGTCCGGACAGAAGTAGCCCATGATCGTCTCGCCGACACCGACGATGCCCTCGTCGGTCTCGACGACCACGAGGGCCGCGGTCCGTTCGAAGAGCTCACCCGGCTCCCAGAACGCATCGCCCGTCCAGGGCGCCGTGATCAGAACGGTCCGGACAGCCGAAACCCGCATCGTCGTCGTCAGCCGGCGGCGTCGAGGACGAGATCTCGCGGGACGGCCGTGACGTCGGCCAGCCCGCACAGCCCGGCATCGTCGGCGAGCTCCTCGCGCATGGTATCGAGCACCCGCGCCACGCCGTCGGCGCCACCCACCGCGAGGCCCCACATGGCCGGCCGCCCGACCAGGACGGCGCGCGCACCGAGGGCCAGCGCCACCAGGATGTCGCCGCCGGTGCGCACCCCCCCGTCGAGGTAAACCTCCGCGCTGCCCGCGCCGTCGAGCACGTCCGCGAGCGCGTCGAGGGTCGAGATCGAGCGCTCGAGCTGTCGACCCCCGTGGTTTGAGACGATGATCCCCGCCGCGCCGGCGTCGACGGCACGAGCCGCATCGGCCCTGGTCATGATCCCCTTGGGCACGATCGGCAGGCTCGTCACCGAACGGAGCCATTCGAGGTACTCCCAGGTGTTGGAAGCGATCAGCCCGGGCGACGTCTCGAAGTGGGCAAACCGGGCGCCGGCCGGGAGTCGGAAACCGAGCCTCGCGGACGTGTGATTGACCCCGATCGGGGTGTTGACGAGGGGCACGATTGCGCGACAGCCGGCGGCCTCGACACGGGCGATGACGGCGGCGAGCGCCGCGCGATCGTCCCAGTTGTAGAGCTGAAACCAGAGCGGCAGCCCCGGCGCCGATGCCGCGATGTCCTCGATGCTCGTCGTGGCGTTGACGGCGACGATGAGCAGGCTGCCGGCCTTCGCCGCACCGCCGGCCATCGCCAGCTCGCCGTCGGGGTGGACGGCGCGCTGCAAGCCCATCGGTCCCACCATGACCGGCGCGGCGATCGACGCGCCGAGGACCGTCGTGGCTGTCTGAACGGAGGACACGTCGACCAGCACACTCGGCCGCAGCCGACGGCGACCGAACGCGGCCTCGTTGTCGCCGTCGAAGCCTTCACCCGAACCCGATCGAATCCACTCGTACGTCGGGGTATCGATGAGATGACGAGCGACCTCGCGAAAGGCGCTTGGCGCGAGCCGGGCAACGAGGGAATCGGTCATCGGACGGGCGGTCGGCACGGCATCAAGACCTCGGTCGCCCGATGGACGGGCGTAACGTGACGATGTAGATTGTCGACAATCTAGGTTCTGGCTCCGGGCGAGTCAAGCCGGTGCCAACCCAACGGAGGGATTCTGTGCGTGTCCTGGCAAACCTCCCGATGGTCGAGCGACGGGTCCTGCGTCACGAGGTCCTGCTCGTGCTCCGAACCGGGATCCTGGCCGGCGACATCGCGCCCGGGATGCGTCTCCTCGAGGTCCCGCTCGCGGCCGAGCTGGGGGTGAGCCGCGGACCGATCCGCGAGGCCCTCCGGCAGCTGGAACAGGAAGGCCTGGTGGAGTTCTTCCCGCACCGCGGGGCCGTGGTCGTCGGCGTCGCCGAAGCCGAGGTGGAGACGATCTACGGGATCCGCGCCATTCTCGAAGGTCGAGCGTTCGCACGGGCGTGCCGGATCGTGACCGACAACGATATCGACGCCCTCGCCGAGACCGTTGAACGGATGATCGAAGCGAGCGAAGCCGGCGATATCGCTGCGGTCACCGAGCATGACCTGGCGTTCCACGGTCGGGTCGTGGAGCTGTCCGGGTTCCAGTACCTCCGACGGCTGTGGACGAGCATCGACGGAGTCGTCCGGTCGCGGACCTACCACGGCGCGGCGGGGCCGGAGCCCGAGGACCCGGCCGAGGCCCGGGAATGGCTGATCGGCCCCTCGATCGAGCATCGCGAGCTCGTGGACGCGCTGCGCAGCCGTCGGCCGGCCGTTGCGTCCCGGGCGGCGATGACCCACGTGACCAACGGCCTGGAGCGACTGCGAGCCGACGCTCGCCGGTGATTCAGCAGGCGGAGGTCCTCGTCCTGACCCACCGGCTGTCGCGGATCCGCCTGTTCTCGACCGGTTCCAATGTCACCCGGGATTCGGTCGTGGTGCGCATCGAAGATGTCGACGGTCACGTTGGCTGGGGCGAGACGTACCTGGTCCCAGGCGCGGTGGAGGCGTCCCGGGCGATGGTCTCGGGCCTCGCAGGTCTGGATCCGGACGAGGCACAGGCGGCGCTGACCGCACGGCCGGGTCTGCACCGCTGGGCGCTCGGCGGGGTGACGATGGCGCTCGACGACCTTCGGGCCCGCGCGCGGGGCGTGCCCGTGTCCGCGCTGTACGGCGAGCGGCTGCGCGATCGCGTCCGGCCCTACGCGTCGAGTCGCGGCTA
>JANNUK010000479.1:0-1555 GCA_031395155.1 Chloroflexota bacterium
TGGTTGGACAGGATGCTGACGTTGATCTGGTGCAGGACGTGGTTGCTGCCGTAGTAGAAGTCCATGCCCGCGACGTCGATCTTGGTCGTCGGGGACGCGGTCGTGGCAGGCGCGAGCGCCGGTTCCTGGGCGGACACGGCCCGGGCACGCAGAAGCATCGCTTCAGCCTATCGCAGGGGTCAAGACCGGAGGTTTCGAACAGGTAAATTCTCCCTGCGGGCGCGGGCTCCAGGCGTCAGGCTTCGGGCTCCAGGCCGACGCTTTGCACTAGACTCGTGCCATGCGCGAGACCGTGCGGGTCCAATTGTCCGGCGGTGGTGTCCTTCCACGCTACGCCTCTCCGGGCGCGGCCGGCGCAGACCTCTGCGCCGCGGAGAGCGCGATCGTCGGGCCGGGCGAGCGCGCGGCGATCGGGACCGGGCTCGAGATCGAGCTGCCGCCCGGCGCCGTGGGCCTGGTGTGGCCGCGAAGCGGTCTCGCGGTGCGGCACGGCGTGGATACCCTTGCCGGCGTGGTCGACAGCGACTATCGAGGCGAGGTCAAGGTGGTGCTGATCAACCACGGCCGCGAGCCGTTCCACGTCGCGGCCGGCGATCGCATCGCCCAGCTGCTGGTGCAGCGTGTCGAGCAGGTCGACTTTGCTGTCGTGGGGGATCTGACGTCGACGGTCCGCGGCGCCGGCGGCTTCGGCTCGACCGGCGCCTGAGACTTGGAGACAGCGGAGGTGGCGCTCGAGTTGAACGGCTATCGAGCATGGCCGGCCCCGACGAAAATCTAAGCTAAATGTGCGAGGACGATGACCTCAACCGGGGGCGCCCGCTTAAGGTTGTCTAGCTTGAGTTGAAGGCGTCCGCTGTCCTCCTCTCAGCCCTCAGCTTGGGGCCGCGAGGTCGCGCCGCGGGAATACTTCGATCGCCCACCCCATCGCAAGCACCATGACCGCGGCCAGGACGGCGAGGTCGCGTGGTTCGGCCTCCCCCATGAGGACTGCCTTCGGCTTCAGGTAATGGAACAGCGAGTACGGCTGAAGAATCTCCGCGTCCGGCCAGAGAGACCCGAGGATCTCCAGGAAATACATGACGACCACAATGCCAATCGTCAACCCGAGCGCCGGCGCGAGCCGGTCGAACGAGACCGACGCGGCGAGCCCGATCGCGGCGAACGAACCGAACAGGAGAACACCGTTCAGCCAGAGCAGCGGCACGTTCCCGATCGGGAGCTCGCCGATGACGCCCGCAAACGTGGATCCGGTGACGCTGCCGACCAGCAGCGCCGCGATGGTAATCGCGACGAACCCGAATGACGCGGCGAGGAGTGTCAGATAGAGTGTGCGCCGCGAGATCGGCCGGGCGAGGGCGACCTCCAGCGTGCCCCGCTGCCGCTCGCCCGCGACGGTGGACGCCGAGAAGCCGACCGCGAACACCGATATCAGGATGATCGCGATCGGGTGGATCATGCTGAGCGCGATCGAGCCCTGCAGGCTGAAGATGTCGCCGCTGCCGAACCGGGCGAACTGCTCCGGGAACGGCCTCGGATCCGACAGCAGCTCCCGCGT
>JANNUK010000478.1:0-4010 GCA_031395155.1 Chloroflexota bacterium
ACCTGCAGCGGTCGTGAGGAGCGGGAAGTAGCGCCCAAAGGCGTTGGCAGCGATGAGCACCGCCTTGTATCCGCCGACGTTCGCCTGGGAGCTGAGGGCGTCCATCGTCTGGGCTCGGGAGAGGGTCCGCGGGATCGCGTCCAGGCTGATCGCGGTCACGCCCTTCTTCGCGAGTTCAGCGGCCAGTTTCGGCTCGATGAGCGGCTGGAGGAAACCGACGACCGCCTGGCCCGAGCGGAGGTGCTTGACCTCGTCGCCGGTGGGCTTCTGCACGCGGAGGATGACGTCGGCGTCCTTGTAGAGCGCGTCGGTCTTGACGATCGTCGCCCCGGCATCGACATACGCCTGGTCGGGGATGGCGGCACCGTCTCCGGCACCGGCTTCGACGAGGATCTCGAGCCCGGCGGACGTGAGCTTGCCGAGCGCTTCGGGTACCAGGGCGACGCGCCGCTCTCCGGCCGCGGTCTCCCGGGC
Organism: Chloroflexota bacterium; assembly: GCA_031395155.1. Lineage (GTDB taxonomy): Bacteria > Chloroflexota > Limnocylindria > Limnocylindrales > CSP1-4 > CAKKPP01. Next base: position 475 of record JANNUK010000478.1, read on the forward strand.
GACGCCGACCTTCATGGGCACCACCTTGAGAACGTCTGGGGGCAAGGGTCTGGGTGAATCCGGTGAAGGATACCCGCTGATCGCGCGTGGCGCGATGCGGGGTCGGTTGCGAGTTGGTTTCGGCCGGTCGGCCCGCGTTAGCCCTTCGGGCGGATCCGGACGATCAGGATCGCCGCGTCGTCGCCCTCTAGGACCTCGCCGTCGTGGGGAATGGTGCCGTCCCAGCGGAGGTAGTCGCCGGGACCCAGATCCACCGCGTGATCGCCCTGGCGGAGGCGATAGCGGCCGCGGAGGACGATGTGATGCTCGTCGCCCGGATGGGCGTGGGCCGCGATCCGGTTCCCTGCCGGCACGTCCTTGACCTCGATGATCGTCACGTCGCGCGACGTGCGGCCGTCGACGTGCTCAACCCGTCCGATTTCGGTCGGGCTGACCGGCCGCTCGGTGGCACGAACGACGGTGGGCGGGGCCGGGTCCTCCATGAGGAACCAGGCCGCCGAGACGTCGAGGGCGTCCGCGATCGAAGCCAGGCATTGGAGCGATGGCGATGCCTTGTCGTTCTCGATCTGCGACAGGTAGCCGACGTTGAGCCCGCTTTGTTCGGCGACGTTGGCGAGGGTCAGCCCGCGCTCGTTGCGCCATCGCCTGATCTGCACACCGACGGCCGGCCGCCGCCGTTCGGCCTTGAGCGAGTTGGTTCTCAGCAAACTCATATTGACAACAGTAACACGAGGAGATATCGTTGCGTTCGCAACCAAACCACCGATCGACCGGCGCCCGCCGCGTCGGCACCACGGAAGGACACAACGGCATCATGGATATCGCCATTCTCGGAGCCGGCAACGTCGGCAAAGCACTCGCGACCGCGTTCTCACGAGCCGGGCACACCGTCATCGTCGCCTCGCGCGACCTGGAGGATGCCGGCAGCCTTGCCGCCACGACGGGAGCCCGTATCGCCCCGACCAACGCCTCGGCCGCAAACGCAGGCGAGATCGTCGTCCTGGCAGTTCCTTTCGCGAGCGTTCCCGAGATCGCCGCTGAGATTGCCGAGGCCGTCGCCGGCAAGCCGGTCATCGACGTCACGAACCGCATGTCGTTCGGCGCCAACGGGCCGGAGATCGACACGACCTCCTCCAACGCGGAAGACCTGGCCGCGCTGCTTCCCGGAGCGAACATCGTGAAGGCGTTCAACACCCTCTTCGCGTCGCACCAGGGCGATCCGATCAAGGACGGCGTCCAACACGACGGATTTGTTGCCGCCGACGATGCGATCGCGAAGGCGAGCGTCATCGAGCTCATCGCCTCCATTGGCCTCGACCCCATCGATGTGGGGACGCTGGCTCGCGCCCGTCAGCTCGAGGGTCTCGCGTTCCTCAACATCTCCCTCAACATCGCCCACAACGGGTCCTGGAAGTCCGCATGGAAGCTTGTCGACGCGCCCGAAACGGTGAAAGCCGCGGCCTGAGATGATGGCTGACACGAACGTCGCCGGGATGCACACTACGACCGTGAGCATCCCGGTCGCCCGGCTCAACCACGCCGTGCTGTTCGTTCGCGACGCGCGCCGCGCCGCTGACTTCTACGGTCGCGTCTTCGGGTTCGAAGTCGTCGCCGAGGAATTCGGCGGCAAGGCGATCTTCATGCGTGCCGCGGGTGGCGACAACCATCACGATCTCGGCTTGTTCTCGGTCGGCGACGCGGCCGGCCGGGCGCCTCGTGGCTCCGTGGGGCTCTACCACCTCGCCTGGGAGGTCCCGACGATCGACGACCTGGCGGCCGCCGCCCGGACATTGTCCGAGGAGGGTGCGATGGGCGGGGCGTCGGACCACGGCGTGTCGAAGTCGCTCTACGGAGCGGATCCGGACGGCAACGAGTTCGAGATCATGTGGCGCGTTCCTCGCGAATCCTGGGGTGATGCCGAGGAGCACGGAGTGATCCTGCCCCTCGACCTCGACGCCGAGGTCCGGCGCTGGGGAGCCGAGGGTGCGGCCCGGGCCTGATCCGGCGACGCGTGATCGGCCTGACGCTCAACCCGGCGGGCCGACCGCCGCGACGGCGAGCGTGAGAATGTAGATGTGCGCGGCCGCGCTCCACACGATCGAGCCGGTCCGCCAGTTCAGCCAGCCGAAGACGAGGCCGCCGAGCATCGTCGAAAATAGCTCGACCTCGGGTTTCCCGAGATGCACGAACACGAACGGGATCGTGGCGACCACGAGTCCGATCGGTCCCATCGCTCGCAGGAGCGTGAACAGCAGGAATCCCCGGAACAGGAATTCCGCCGACGCCAGATCCAGGATGTAGGTCACGAGCAGGTCGCCTGTGGGCGCCCAGCTGATCGCGTAGTACTCGCGAAAGTCCGGTTGGGCCGCCAGCACCAGCACGACCGGGGTCATGACGAGGCAGCCCAGTCCGGCGAGACCCGCCCCCCAGCGCCAGTCACCGAGCCGGAGCCCGTACGCGGCCGGACGATCGCGGAACGCGAATACGACGACGAGCAAAGGGACAAGGCCGAGGAGGATCGTGCGCTCCAGGGCGTTGTAGCGGATCGCCGGCGCGGCCCGGCCGAGGTCCTGCACGGCCTCGGGGATGAACGTGCGGGTGAAGTCGAAGAGGAGGACGACTACGGCGACGGCGATCGCCGTCGTTGCTCGGAGCGGCAGGTCCAGTCCCGCGATCGGCACCGTCCGCCGGTCGGCATCGCTCGCCGGATACGCCGGCGCCGCGGTGAACCCGGAGCGGACCCGTTCGACGAGGCCGCCGCTCACAGACCAGGCCGGCGGACGCGGCCGACCAGCAGCCGCTGCAACACGGCAACGGCGGCCACCCCAGCATAAGCGCCGAACAACCCCGCGAACATCACGAGTAACGTGATTCCGCCGACGTTCGGCTGTCGGTCCGTGCTGGGCGCCAGGGCGATGACGGCGATGACACTCCCGATGGAACCGATGATCCCGCCGAACGTCCGAGCCGCCGTGGACATCGACATGTCGGGCCGGTAACTGACCGATCGCCCCGCGCGGACGATCCGGATGACGCCGACGAGCGTCCCCAGTCCACCGCCGATCCCCGTGATCAGGAGGCCGATCCCATTGGACGCCGTACCACCACCGTTCGCGATACGGAGGGCTTCCTGCTCATTCAGTCGGTAACCGGTGATCGTCAGCGACAGCGTCGCCAGCCCGAGCAGGACCGGCGCCAGCACGACGGGAGCCAGGCGACTCCTGGTGGCCGATGCGAACCAGCCGAGGGTGAGCAGTCCAAGTCCGGACGTGAACGTGATCGCGCCGTCTCCGGGCAGGTCGAAGCCGTTCGTCGAGACGTCGCCGTGGAACGGGAGCATCGCATTGAGCCACGGGAGCGGCGCGCCGATGATGAGCAGCGCGCCGGCCGCGAGCAGCGCCAGCCGAAGCGGCTCCCGCCACGGTCGATCGGCGGCAGCCTGTTGCGGTTGATCGAGGAACGCTTGTCCCCACGTCATGGTCGTCCTCAGGATAATGGTGGTCGGCAGTGTGCCAGACACCATCGAGATGCGGCCG
>JANNUK010000492.1:0-3045 GCA_031395155.1 Chloroflexota bacterium
GACCACCGGGATGCGCAGGATGACCGCCGCGTCGTTCAGGGTGTAGCGCGTCTCGAACGTATCGGTGCCGTCGACGATGACGTCGTAGCCGGCGATGACCCGCTCCACGTTCGAGGCGATGAGCATCTCGTCGTGGAGGAGAACGTTCACATCGGGGTTGAGCCCGTTGATCGTGCGCTTGGCCGATTCGGTCTTGCGCTCGCCGATCCGGTCGTTGGCGTGGATGACCTGGCGCTGCAGGTTGGACAGATCGACCACGTCGAAGTCGATGATCCCGATGGTGCCCACGCCGGCGGCCGCGAGGTAGAGCGCGGCCGGGGAGCCCAACCCGCCGGCCCCGATGAGCAGCACCTTCGAGCCGAGCAGCTTGGCCTGGCCCTCGGCGCCCACATCGGGCAACAGCAGGTGGCGGGAATAGCGGATCTTCTGTTCGCTCGTCAGGGCGACGGGCATCGACCACGGCAGCCCGGCCGACTTCCAGCCGTTGAACCCACCGCCGATGACCGAGACGTCCTCGTAGCCCATCGCCTTGAGGTCGCGTGCCGCGAAGTACGAGCGAATCTCGCTGGAGCAGTAGAGGGCCATCGGACGATCGCGTTCCGGGATGAACGCTTCGATGTTCATCTCGAGGTAGCCGCGGCCGATGTGGAGGGCATCGGGCACGAAGCCCTGCTCCCACTCCTCGACCTCGCGGACGTCGATGATCGTCAGGGTGCCGTGTTGGCGGCGCTCATTGGCCTCGCGCGGCGTGATCTCCGGGACGGCGGCGCGGGCCTCGCGGAGGAGGTCGCTGTAGGACTTCGGCATGTGGGTCAGATTGGCTCCGATGGTCGACGGGCTGCCGGTCGATGGCTCGGCAGGGCTGGTCGCGCCGGTAGGCGCGAAGGTCAGGGCTGGCTCGCCGGCGTCAGGCCGGCCGCCGACACCTGCAGCGACCCGGGGTTGCGTGGCGACGGCGTGTCATCGTCATTGGCCCGCCGCGGCTGGCCTCGGGTCGAGGTCGCCCAGCGCCCCACCGACCGTTTCGAGCGAAAGCAGCGCGCACTTCAGGCGAGCCGGGCTGATCTCGATGCCGAGCAGATCCAGCAGGTCGTCGGCGCGGAACGCGGCCACCTGCTCCACGGTCTTGCCCTTGATCTCGTCGGTCAGGAGCGAGGCCGACGCCTGGCTGATCGCGCACCCGCGACCCGTAAACCCAACCTGGTCGACCACCCCGTTGCGGATCCCGAGCTCGATCGTGATCCGATCACCGCACAGCGGGTTCGCGCCCTCGCGGCTGACCGTCGGGGCCTGCAGCGGCCCGAAGTTGTGGGGCCGCCGGTAGTGCTCAAGGATGTAGTCGCGATAGAGATCGTCCACGTCGCGGCCGAGTGTACCCCCACGCAATCCCGAGCGCATCCGTCGGGATTGGAACCGCCCGCGCTGCACGCGCAGCGAGCGGTACGACCGAACCCGATCGCCAGTGCAGCCGACTTCGAACGCCCCGCGAGCAGGCGAGCCACCTGCACGTGGACACCGTGTCGCGACTGAACGCTGAGCGTTCGAAACGCGCCTCTCGGGGTGCGGATCATTGCGGTCTGGCTCCGTCGACTCCCGTCATGCCGCAGAATGACGCGGCCACATCCGAGGCTCCACGGCGGGCCACCCTCCTTGAGGACCAGCTCTTGCAGGTCATTCGCGAGCCGATCGCCGCTTCGACGCTCGAAGAAATGGCACAGCGGATGTTCGGGAACCTCGTCAAGGCGGTCGTCGATGTCGAGCTGGGCATCATGGCCCTCGACGCGGAGATGCACGCGGATGAGGAGGCAGTCCTGCTCAGCGAGGGATCGCACCAGGCCAACCTCTGGGGAATCAACCTCTATCCCGCGGAGTTCGGGGCCCCTGACTTCATTGAGTTCGACTCCGTGATCAACATTCGCCCAAGCCAGGGCAATCGAACGAGGTCAGTGGACGACGCGTCGCTCCGCGCGCGAATCTCTGCGATCGTTGCTCGACTGGTCGAGCGATGACACTCCATCCGGGACTCGCGAGCGGGAGATGGTGGACCCTGACGCTCGCCGAACAGCTCGGCAACGCCGGAGCCGACGTCGGCCGCGCGATCCGGGCCAAGAGCACGGGTGATGATCGGCGCTTCGATGCCGCGCTCGATCGGGCGCTCGAGCTGCTTGATCTGACGCTGGCCGATCCACGCTGGCCCGGACCTCGCCTCCGGGAGATCGCCCGAACGCGCGAAGTCGTCTGTGACTTCCTCGTCGGCGACAACGTGTACGGCTCTACGGCCGAGTCGATCGAGGACTATTTCCTCGCCTTCGCCCTCGCGGCGAGACGGGACCGGTAGCCCCGCCCCTACCCGAACAGTCGCTCCACCTCGCGCAGGCCCACGATCAGCGCATCGACGTCCTCGCGGGTCGAGTAGACGTTGAAGCTGGCCCGGGCGGTGGCCGCCAGGTCGAGGCGCTCGTGGAGCGGCATCGTGCAGTGGTGGCCGGCCCGGATGGCGACCCCGAAGCGATCGAGGACCTGGGCCACGTCGTGCGGGTGGGCGCCCGGGACGTTGAACGGGATGACCCCGCCGCGCTGATCGGCCGGCGGGCCGTACAACTCGATCGTCGGGAACGCGCGGCGGAGGGCTTCCAGGGCGTACACGATGAGCTCGTGCTCGTGGGCCTGGACGCGGTCCATGCCGAGGACCATCAGGTATTCGGCCGCCGCCCCAAAGCCGATCGCGGCGGCGATGTCCGGCGTCCCCGCCTCGAACTTCCAGGGGACCTCGTTGAACGCGCTGCGGCGCAGGTGGTCCTCGCGGATCATCTCGCCGCCGGCCATGTACGCGGGCTTCGCGTCGAGCATCTCGCCGCGGCCCCACAGCGCGCCCGACCCGGTGGGCCCGAGCATCTTGTGGCCACTGAAGACGTAGAAGTCGGCGCCGATCGCCTGGACGTCGACCGGGACGTGGGGCACGGCCTGCGCGCCGTCGATGAGCACCAGGGCGCCGGCGGCGTGGGCCTTCGCCGTCATCTCGGCCACCGGGTTGATCGTTCCGAG
>JANNUK010000624.1:0-1566 GCA_031395155.1 Chloroflexota bacterium
CGTGTCGCTGGCGGCCCTCACCCTGGCGCCCCGTGACGATGGCAACATCGCCTCGGCCGAAATGGAGCCAAGCGGGAGGATCGCGGTGATCCCCGGGATCGAGATCCGGCTGATCGTCGTGCGCGCGGCAACCGCTGAGCGCGTCCTGGAGCGCGTCGTTCCGCTCAGCGACCTCTTCGAACAACAGCTGATGCCGTTCTTCGACCAGTACGCGAAGAGCCACCCGATCTGGTCCGCCGATAGCAGCGCCCTCGTACTCCCGCTCGTCGACGCCGAGGGCGGCTCACATCTGACGGTGATCCCGGTCGACGGCGGCCCGGAGGTGGACCTGGGACCGGGCGTGCTGGGCTTCTGGAGTCCCTGAGCCAGGTCGGGCGCCGCAGGGCCATCGCCGGGCTCCTAGATCGACGAGCCGATGCGCAGGCCTTCGAGAACCGCTTCCTCGACCGTGCGCGGGGCGAGGCAGTCGCCGATCAAGTGGACCTCGCCGTCGAACGCGCCTGGCTCAGAAAGGGCGCGTCCTAGATCGTCGACGGGCTCGTGGCCCTGGGCGAGGACAAGCGAGGCGACGTCCTCGACGATGACCGGTTCGCCCGTCAGCACATGCTGGAAGAAGACGGCGGATCCATCGAAGCCGAACGGGCGAACGTAGGTGAGCATCTCGACCCGTGCGTTCAGCGCGGCAATCGTCATCGCGTCGCGGACGTACTGCTGAAGCCGTTGGCCGGGCATGTAGCCGCTCACCCCCAGCGTGACCGGGTGGCCGCGCCGGGCAAGGAGTTCGGCCAGCCCGAGACCGATCCAGTCGCAGCGCCAGTCGGCGATGACGACGCGGCCGTCCGGAACCGTTGCCCCGGTGAGGACTTCCCAGGGATCGAGGACGACGGGGTCGCCGGTCAGCTCGAGCGTGGGCCGACGGGGCCGCGCCCCGGTCGCGACGACGAGGACGTCAGGGGCCTCGCGCATGACCAGCGCGTCGTCCACGGCGACGCCGGTGACGATCCGGACGCCGGCCCGTTCCGCCTCGCCGCCGAGGTTCGTGACGACGCCGCCGAATTCGGCTCGCCCGGGGAGCTTTTCGGCCAGCAGGACCTGGCCCCCGACGCGCCGGGCCGCTTCGTACAGGGTCACCCGGTGGCCGCGCTCCGCCGCAACGGCGGCCGCCTTCAGTCCGCCGGGCCCGCCGCCCACGACCATGACGTCGCGCGGCGCCCTCGCCGCCACGCGCCGCCCGTACTGGATCTCCCGTCCCGTTTCGGGGAGCTGGATGCAGGAGATCGGGTAGCCCGCGTGGAAGTGCCCGATGCACGCCTGGTTGCACCCGACGCACGCCCGGATCTCGTCGAGCCGGCCCGCGGCCGCCTTCCGCGGCAGGAGGGGATCGCTGATGAGTGCCCGCGTCATGGCGCACGCATCGGCCTGGCCCGCGGCAATCACCGCCTCGGCCTCCTGGGGCTGGTTGATTCGCCCCGCGACGATGACCGGCACCCGCACCACGGCCTTTGCCCGCGCGGCGAGCGGCGCCGTGTAGGCGTTCGCCTCGTGCATCGCCGGCACGATGTGGTC
>JANNUK010000004.1:0-11360 GCA_031395155.1 Chloroflexota bacterium
GTCGACGGCTTCGACGTCTGTCGCGAGCTGCGCCGCCGCGGGGACACGCCGATCATCATGCTGACGGCTCGGTCCGACGATGTCGACGCGGTCGTGGGGCTCGAGCTGGGAGCCGACGACTACGTCACCAAGCCGTTCAACCCGCGCGCCCTGGTTGCCCGCGTTCGAGCGGTTCTGCGCCGGACCGACGTCACGGGGCGCGGCGGGCGTCCGATCGAGGTCGGCGACCTCCGGATCGATCCGCGCCGCCGCGAAGCGCAGATCGGCGAACGGCGCCTCGACCTCCGCGCCCGGGAGTTCGACCTGCTTGCCGCCCTGGCCCGCGACCCGGGGGTCGTCCTCACGCGCGACATGCTCCTGGAGCACGTCTGGGGCACGGACTTTCCGGGTGAGACGCGGACGGTCGACGTCCATATCGGCGAGGTCCGCAAGAAGCTCGGTGACGACGGCCCGGCCATCGAGACCGTTCGCGGGCTGGGCTATCGCCTGGTGCCGCCGGCCCGGGAACCCCTGCCCCGGCAACCCCTCCCATGATCCCGCGCGGCCTCACCGCCCGGATCGTCGCCGCGTTCCTCGCCCTGTCCCTGGCGATTCTCGTCGGGATGGGTGGTGCCCTCTTCCTCGTGCTCCGCGGTCTGCACGCCGAGGCCACCCAGTCGGCGCTCATCGACCTGTCCGACTCCATCCTTCCGCAGCTCCGGACGAGCATCGCCGAGGGCAACCTGCGGGGCGCCATCGCAGAGATCCAGGGGCGACTGGATCAGCGCGGCATCGACGTGCTGGTCGTGACGCCCGACGGAGGTCTGAGGACGCTGGAAGGAACGCCCGTCCTGGGTGCGCCGATCACGGTCCCGCCGGACGGCATCGGACAGACCTCGCACGGCGTCACCACCCTCGAGGATGGGCGCCGATCGGCGTATTCGGCCACGTCGATCCGGGCGCGGTCCGGAACGGGTGTCCGGGCGATCGCCTTCGTGACGCCCGATCGGTCCGGCGCGCTGGCCCTCGCCGACCTTGGCCGGGCGATCCCCGGGCTCGTGTTCGTCCTGCTCGTCATCGGCGCGCCCCTCGCGTGGCTGCTGTCGCGCTCGGTGACGGCTCCACTCCATCGCCTCGCTGCAGCGACGGCCGATCTGCCCAGCACCAGCCCAACGCCGATCCCGCCGTCCGGGCCGACCGAGGTTCGCGAGCTGACCGCCCGGTTCAACGCCATGGCCGAGGAACTGGACCAGACCCGGGTGAGCGAGGCCGAACTGCTGGCGAATCTCCGCCACGACCTGCGCACACCGCTCACCGTGATCGGGGGATTTGCCCAGGCGCTCCAGGACGGAACGGCGACCGGCGACGACGCGGCCACAGCAGCTCGGACCATCGCCGAGGAGGCCGAGCGGCTCGAGCGGATGGTCGACCAGCTGGGCGCCTTCGAGCGGATCCGCAGCGGCGATGACGGGCTCCGGCCCGAGCCACTTGACGCGGCCGCCCTGGTGGAATCGACCGTCGCCCGTTTCTCGGCTCGTGCCGCGGAAGGTGGGGTCGCCCTGGCCGTGGCCACGTCCGCGGAACGGCCGGCTACGTTCGCCGGCGATCGACTCGCCGTCGAGCGCATCCTGGGCAACCTGGTCGGCAACGCGCTCGACGTGGTGCGCCGCGGTGGGCACATCTGGGTCGCGGCCACGGGCGTTGAAGCCGCGTCGGGCGTGCCTGAACCGGCTGTGGTCCTGAGCGTCACCGATGACGGCCCGGGATTCCCGCCGGGCGCTACCGAGCGGGTGTTCGACCGCTTCTACCGCGCTGATCCGTCGCGGGCTGGCGCGGGGTCGGGGCTGGGGTTGACCATCGTCCGTGAACTGGCGCGCGCCCACGGCGGGACGGCGATCGCGGAGAACGTGGCGCCGCACGGAGCGAGGGTCAGCGCGATCCTGCCGGTCGTGCCGCGACCCCCGGACGGGCGGCCCTGAAGTCCCCCGATCACGGCTTATCCCAGGCGCAGGTCGGTCCCGACGACGATCCCGATCGCGAGCACCAGGATCAAGGCAACGACCCCGATCATCGCAAGCAGCATCGACCGACCGGAATCGGTCGAGACGGTGGCCTCACCGGGGCGCCGGAAGGCGCTGCGGAGCGTCGGCACCCGGCCTGGCGCGATCAGGAATCCGAGCCACAGCCCGCTGACGAGACCGCCGACATGGGCCGCGTTGTCGATGAAGCTCGCGGCCAGGAAACCGAACGCGAGGTTGATCACGATGAGCGTCCCGATCTGGGTCACCAGGCTCCGGCTGCGCCGATCGATCAACGGGTTGTGCCGCCGCGTCGTCGCGAGGATGAGGCCGAACATCCCGAACACCGCTCCGGAGGCCCCTACGGAATCCTGCGGCCCACCGAACACGAAGCTCCCGACCGAGCCGCCGGCCGCGCACAACAGGTAGAAGAGAACGAACAGTCGCGAACCGTAGAGGCGCTCCACGAGCGGCCCGACGAGATACAGCGCGTACATGTTGAATCCGAGGTGGAGCAGGTTGTTCGGGGCATGAAGGAGCGTCACGGTCCACAGGCGCCAGTACTCGCCGTGGGCCACCGCCAGCTTGTCGAGCGCCAGTGCCTGGTAGAAGGCGAACCCATCGCCAGACATGGCCGTAACCGAAACGATGACCGTGATCCCGATGATCACCCACGCCGCCATCACGGCCGGACCGTCTCGACGGCTCCGTGCGAAGTACCGCCGCGCGGCACCGGCGTTGCCGGTCTCCTTCGCGAGCCAGCCGAGCCGGGCGGCGATCTCGGGTTTGTCATCCGCGGGGGCACGCCGATCTGCCTCGCGATAGGCGGTCGCGGCCCCGGCCAGGTCGCCGTCGCGCACGCGGGCCGCGGCGACCTCGCGCCAGGCACGGTACGTCGCCGGATTCTCGGCCAGCTCGAGGATGGATTCCCAGGTCGCCACGGCGGCCGATTCGTCGTCGAGCCGGTACAGGGCCTGTCCGAGTCCGAGGAGCGCCGCGCCGGTCACGGCCGGATCGTCGAAACCGACCACGCGCCGGTAGTGGTTTGCCGCGTCGACGAATTCGCCCAGTTCGAGGAGATCCGCGGCCCGGTCGAGCAGGCCCGCCGCCTGGTTGCGCGTGAGCGGCCCGTTGTCGATCGTCCGGCGACCGGATTCGCCCGACGATGTGCCGGAGGCGTGGTCGGGTGGGTTGACCTCGGTCATCGGGGGGACTCTACTAGACTGGACCGGAACCATTCGCGACGTCCCGGTCGCGAAGGTCGCCAACGTGAGGACCTCGGCCCGTGTGCGGTCGATTCGCCCAACAGCGCCCATCGTCGGACCTCGCCGAGATCTTCGATGCCGCGGACCTCGCCGACGACCCGGGCGGACGCTTCAATGTGGCCCCGACCGACGACGCCGTGGTGGTCGTCCAGCACGAGGATCGGCGGGCCATCACCCGGTACCGGTGGGGCCTGATCCCCCACTGGGCCACCGACCGACGGATCGGATCGCGCCAGATCAACGCCCGCGGCGAGCGCGTCGCGTCGAGCCCCACGTTCCGCGAGGCCTTCCGCCGCCGGCGCTGCATCGTCCCGGTTGATTCGTTCTACGAATGGCGAACGTCCGGCACGACCCGCCAGCCGTTTCGGATTGCCCGGGCCGACGGCAGGCCCCTGGCGCTGGCCGGTCTCTGGGCTGGGTGGCACGACCCGGACAGCGACCGCGTTGTCCGAACCTTCACGATCGTCACGACCACCCCGAACGAACTCGTCGGCCAGATCCACGACCGCATGCCGGTGGTGCTCGATGACGATGCCTGGCGACGGTGGATCGATCCCGAGATCGCCGACGTGGCCGAACTGCACGGCCTGCTCGTGCCGGCACCCGAGGGCGTGTTGATGACGCACCCGGTGAGCACGCTCGTGAACGACGTCCGGAACAACGGGCCGGAACTCATCGCACCGATCGAGGCCTGATCGCTTCGCCCGCCAGGGCCCGGCCATGCCGAACTAGCCGGTCGCGCGATCACCGGAGAGCGCTGCCATGACGGCCCCGAACGCCTTCGCCGGATCCGCTCCGGCATCTACGGCTGCCAGGTAGCGGCCGACGAGGAGGGCGAACATCGCGGCATCGCCACCTTGCGGGGCGGCCAACACGAGCGCCCCGGCCGGGAGCTCATCGAGCGGCGGCCCGCCGCTGACCGCGTCGCTCGCCAGGACGACGGTCAGATGCGAGCCGGCCGCGGCGGCCTCGGCGACAGCGACCGTGATCAGGCCGTCCAGCGGCTCGACGAGCGCCACGACCCGGGCGTCCGGGAGATACCGAAGCGCAAGCTCGACGTCCGCGGCATCGAGCATGGGGCGCCCGGACCGATCGTCCGGTTCGACGTCGCCGGGCAACCGCGTGGCGAGGTGCGCCGAATCGTCGTCGCCGTCGACGGCGAGCGCGCCCCCGTCGCCCCCGGACGTGGCCGTGACGCGCACGACGGGTGTGCGGTGACCTGCATCGCGCAACATTGCCGCGTGGCCGACCCCGGCGCGTCCCAGGGCCAGCACCGCCGCGTCACCGTCCGGATCGTCGCCGACCTTGCCGATCAGCTGGACGACGCCTCCCGCCTCGACCGCAGCGACCGCGATGGCGGCGGCCAGACCGGCCGGCACTGGGTCCGGGATCGAGGAGTCGACAATGGCCAGCACAGGATCTCCGACGATTGCGATCATCTCGTGAGAGTAGCGCAGCCGCGCGGTGATCCGAGGTGGTCTGCCCGCGAACGAATGCCCCGACTACGGATTCGGCGTGTCGGATGGGTGCGGCGTATCCGACGGCTTCGGCGTGCCGGAACTCTCGGGCGTCTCGGATGGATCCGGGGATCCCGATGGGGAGGCCGATGGCGATCCCGATGGGGAGGCCGATGGTCGTGCCGACGTGCCCGGGGATCCCGCAGCCGACGGCTCGGGCGAATCAGATGGTTCTACGGTCCCGCTTGGGGATGGCGATGCGGAGGGCGACGGGACGGGCGTCGGGCTGGCCGAAGGCGATGGGGAGGCACTCGGCGACGGAAGCACGATCGGATTCGACGGAGCGGGACTGTCGAGGAGCCCGAGGGCACCCGCGGTGCCCAGCACGGCACCACCACCGAGCGTCAGTCCCAGGGCCCCTACCGCGACGAGGTAGCCGAGGGCCGCGGCCCGCGCCATGACCGGGCGACCCGCACCGAGACTGACGAAGACGATCGCGGCACGAACGCTGGCGCGGATGCCGCGGAGCCCCGATTCCCGGAGCGGCGTCCCGATGGCGACCACTGCCCGCGGCGCGGGTTCCCGCTCGATGGCGGCGAGGACGGACTCGACGAAACCGGGAGTCGGCTGGATGGGGTCCAGAACGGCGGCGGATTCGAGTTCGCGGCCCATCTCGAGGGCGTCCCGCCGATCCGATCCGGCGTCGTAGCCGGCCGAATCGTCGTCGAGTTCGTTCGCCTGGAGCGGCTGCCGGGGCCTCATGCGTCGCTCCCGGACATCTCGTCGCGCAGCCGCAGGAGCCCCCGGCGAAGGTGCGTCTTCACGGTTCCAAGTGGCTTGCCGGTGAGATCGGCAATCTCCGCGAGGGACCGCTCACCGAAGAAACGCAGGGCGACAACTTCGCCGTAGGGATCGCCGAGTCGGGACACCGCGCGGCGGAGCTCGGCCGCGCGCTCGGTGCGGACGGTGACGATGGCAGGATCGTGGCGCTCGCTCGGAGCCGGGACATCGATGATCCCGACCGGACTCCCGTCACCACCACGATCGGCGGCAGGGCGGGCCAGGTCGATCCTGATCACGGCACGACGGCGACGCACGTGACGAATCGCCAGGCGCACCCCGATCCGCGTCAACCACGCGCCAAACGGCCCGTCGGCGCGCCACGACTCGAGCGAGCGGTAGGCGATCACGAAGGCCTCCTGGGCAACATCCTCGGCCTCGAGCAGATCACCGAGGATCCGGTAGCAGGCTCGCACGAGAGACGGCCCCTCGCGCTCGACGAGCGGCCGAAACGCGTCCCGGTCGCCCGCGAGGACGGCAGCGACGGCCTCGCGCTCTGTCGAGGCCGTCGGACCGGAACCTGGAGGGCTGAACGGGTCGAGTGCGATGGATCTGCCCCCGTCGGATGAGCTGGCTGCGGCTGCGTGGGACACCTGTGGACGTCCATCATGAACCGACGCCACGTCGTTGTGTCTGACTCCCGATCGTCAGTCGTCGTCGCCGTCGTCGTGCCCACCGTCGGAGCCCGAGTCGTCGTGCTCGGGATCGTCGTTGTCGTCGTTGTTGTCGTCGTCGTCGTGATCGTCGCTCGACTCGGGGCTCTCGCTCGACTCGGGGCTCTCGCTCGGCTCGGCCGTCTCGGCAGCTTCGGCAGCCTCGGCAGCCTCGGAGCTCGCGCTCGACTCGGGGCTCTCGCTCGGCTCGGGGCTCTCGCTCGGCTCGGCGGTCTCGTCGGCCTCGGGGCTCTCGCTCGGCTCGGCCGCGGCGAGCTCCTCGGTGCCGAACGTGGGATCGGCGCTGGCCGCGGGTGATCTAAGGGCATCCGCTCCGAGGACCCCTCCAACGAGGACGAAGATCGCAATGACAGCGGGTGCCACTGAGCGCGCAAGGCGACGACGGTCGGTCATGGGGTCTCAACTCCAGGATGCGGCCGGTCGTTCAGCAACCGGCGTCTGTTCACTTGAGACACCGACTCGGGCAAAGGTTTCAGATTGACAGGGACCGATCAGGCGCATACCCAGTGCCGCCCCCGCGGCACGCGTCAGCCGGCCGCGGCACGCGTCAGCCGACGTCGGCCCGGTCGCCTTCGGACGCATCCTCGATCGGCCCGGCCCCGTCGTCAGGCGGCGAGCCGTCGTCGGTCGGAGGCACCCCGTCACGCTCGATGATCACCCGCCCCACGCCGGCCGCCTCAAGCTCCGCTGTGAAAGCATCGGCATCCCCGACCAGGACGATCGCGGCCCGGTCGGGCAGGACGTGCTCGACGGCGGCCCGCTGCACGGCGTCCACCGTGACGGCCTCGATTGAGGGCCGGTATCGTGCGAGCTCATCGTCCGGTAGGTCATGGGTGACGATCCCGGCAAGGGCTCCAACCACGGGTCCAGGTGTCTCGAACCGAAGGGGGAAGACGCCGATGAGGAAGTCCCGCGCGGCGCGCAGCTCGCCGTCCGTCACGCGCGTGTCCCGAATCCGCGTGAGCTCCCCGAGCATGTCCACGATCGCCGGCACGGTGACCTCGGTGTTCACGGCTGCGCGCGCGGCGAATGGGCCGGGCGCCCGGCGCAGGTCGAACGACGCGCCCGAACCGTACGTGTAGCCCTTCTCCTCGCGAAGTTTCATGTTGAGCCGGGAATTGAACAGCCCGCCGAGGATCGTGCCCATCACGGAGACGGCGTGGAAATCCGGGATTTGCCGTGCCATGCCGACATGCCCGATCCGGATTTCCGTCTGCACTGCCCCCGGCCGATGGACGACCCGGACGAACCGCTCCGACACGGCGGAGTCGGCGATCGGCGGGTCAGACGGCGCGGCCTCGGCGGCTGCGGACCAGCCTCCGAACAGATCGGTCGCCAGGGCGGGAACATCGACGCCCGTGAGGTCGCCGCCGACGATCAGGGTCATCCGGGAGGGATCGAAACCGCGGCGATACGCGGCGCGAAGGACGTCGGGGTCCAGGCCCTGGACGGTCTCTCGGCGACCCCCGGCCGGCCGATGGTAGGGCGACGACGCGCTGAAGATCGTCGCGGAAAACGCCTCTTCGACGCGTCGGCGCGGTTCCGCTCGAGCCTGAAGGAGGTCGTTCAGGCGCTCGTCGCGAAGACGCTCGACCTCGCTTTCAGGAAACGTGGGGCGACCGGCCATCTCGGCCAGAAGGTCCAGTGCTGCACCGAGACGCGAAGCGGGAACGTCGACGCCCGCGCTCAGCGCATCCCAGCCGGCTTCCGCATGAACCGATGCGCCGAGCCGCTCGGTGGCCTCGGTCAGGGCAATCGCGTCGTAGCGCTCCGTCCCCTCCGACAGGGCCCGGGCCGCCATGACCGTCGCGCCGGCGTGCTCGGCCGGTTCGCCGGCCGCTCCGTTGCGCAGGAGAAGCGTCGCCGAAACGAGCCCACGCCCGGGGAGGTGAACGGTGATCACCGACAGGCCGTTCGCAAGATGCGTTCGCTCGAACGGTGGGAAGTCGTACGGCCGCGGCGTACCGGGGGTCGGACGCGTGGCGACGATCGGGCTCATGCGGCCACCTCGGCGGCGTCACCGGACTCGGCCGCCTCGGATTCCTCGACCGGTTTGGCCACCGTTGCTGCGGGGTCCGGTTCAGGCAGATACGTGAGGACCACCCGATTGTCCGGACGGAAGACATCGGCAGCCACCTCGCGCACACGTTCCGCGGTCACCGACAGGTACCGCGGAAGCATGCGGTTGATGAGGTCCGGATCGTCGAACAGCATCGCGTACATCGACAACCGGTCCGCTCGCTCCTCGACCCGCTGGAGAGCCCCCAGCTCATCGGCCTCCGTGAGCGCCTTGGCCCTGACGAGCTCGTCGTCCGAGACCAACTCGTCGGCGAAGCGCTCGAGCTCCTCCATGTAGGCAGCCTCGACGCGCTCGACTGGGACGCCCGGCCGAACTGTCGCCCAACCGGCGACGATCGACGCGCCACCGACGAATCCGAGCGCGAACAGGGCCACGTCCTGGGCGATCCGCTCGTCGCGCACGAGGCGCCGGTGCAGGCGGCTCCCGCGCCCACCGGCCAGGATGTGTCCGGCGAGGTCAAGGGCGTCGAGTCGCTCGTCGCCGAATGCGGGAGCACGGAAGCCCCAGTAGATCCGCGGCAACTCCACCTTGTCGTGGACGGTCTCCCGACGTTCCCCTCCAAGGACGGCGGGGAGTGACAAGTCGCCGAGCGGCGGGATCGCCGGATTCGCCGGAATTCCGCCGAAATAGCGCTCGACCCAGGCCTGGGCCTGGGCCGGGTCCACATCCCCAACGACGCTCAGAACGGCATTGTTCGGGGCGTAGTAGGTCCGGAAAAAGGCGCTGACGTCTTCGACCGAGGCGGCATCGAGGTCCTCCATGGACCCGATCGTGGGGTGATGGTACGGATGTTCCGGAGGATAGAGATGGGCGAACAGCTTCTCATTCCACGACCCGTACGGGCGGTTGTCGTAGGACCAGCGCTTCTCGTTCTTGACGACCTCGCGCTGGTTGTCGAGGTTCTCCTGGGAGAGCGCGTCGAGGAGGGAGCCCATCCGATCCGCCTCAAGCCAGAGCGCAAGCTCGAGCTGGTGCGAGGGCATCGTCTCGTAGTAGTTGGTCCGATCCAGCCACGTTGTTCCATTCATCGTTCCGCCGGCGGCCTGGACGAGGGCAATGTGCTCGGCCTTCTTGACATGCGCGGATCCCTGGAACATCACGTGCTCGAACAGGTGCGCGAACCCGGTCTTGCCGGGCTGCTCGTGCTTGGACCCCACGTCGTACCAGATGTTGACGGCAGTGACGGGCGCGGCATGGTCCTCGGCGATGATCAGGCGCAGGCCGTTGGGCAGGCGCTGATCGGTGAATCGGACAACGGGCTGGGGCATGAGGGCTGGGTCCTCCCGGGTTGGGCACGCGGTTGCCGGGATTGTAGGCCGCGGGCAATGATCGGTGCCCCGCTTGACGCGTTTATGCGCACGTGTAAGATAACCATCTAACATGGGTTAGGAGATCTTGAAGACCGATGGCCGCCCGACCCGCCACCCGGCGGATTCCCGATCAGCCCGCCGATGTCGCCGCCCAGCGTCCGGCCGTTCGTGACTTCACGACCGCCCAGGCCCCGACGATCGAGTGGGACGTACGGCCCGTCTACGACTTCCTCTTCTCGCTGTCCGGCGAGGCCGGATCCACCGAGGACCTTCCAGAAGCCGACCGTCGCTGGCTGGCCGACGCGCGAGCCGCGCTCCCACCGGATCTCGCTGCGCCGGCCGGTCGGCTCTTTGACTCCGAATTGTGCATCCACCTGGCCGGCCTCCTGGTCGAGGAGCGCGAGATCCGCACCGCCCACTCGTTCGTCGAACACGTCCGCGGGGCCGGAGCTACGGCCGTCATTCGCTCGATCTTTGCCGAGGCGGCACGCGATCCCAAGGTCGGCAGGCTGATCGACCGAGCCCTCGATGGGGATGCCGACGCCCTGGCGGCACTGCGGGAGGCCCTGCCCGAGTGGCGCCGCGAAGAGCGGCTCGAGGTGCTTCGCAGGCCAGACGACGCGCACCGCGACATCGTTTCCGTCCTCGACGGCTGGGCCGAACGCTACGGCGAGATCGAGGGGCGGATTGCCGGGATCCTTGAGCGCGACTTCGACCTTCGGGCGTCCGACCGATCGACGATCGTCGGATCGGACCTCATCGAGAAGACCACCGGCGGCGTCCGCTGGATGCCTGAATCGGGGGTGCGCCGCGTGGTCCTCGCCCCGTCCTATTTCTCCCGGCCGTACAACTTCCTCCTGGCGGCACACGACTGGCGATTCTTCGGATACCCCGTTGCCGACGAGGCGCTCGACTTGATCGATCCGCTCTCGCCGCCGCTCGGTGTGATCCGGCTCCACCGTGCCCTCGGCGATGCCACGCGGCTCCGGATCCTGAAGCTGCTCTCCGCCAACGACCTGTACCTGACCGAAATCGCTCAACACCTTGAGCTCTCCAAACCCACCATCAAGCATCACCTTGCCCAGCTTCGCGTGGCGGGCCTGGTGACCGTGACCGAGGCCGGCAACGTCGTGTACTACACCCTGCGCCGGCAGCGGCTCGAGGACGCATCGATCGACCTGAAGCGCTTCCTCGTCGACTAGCCGCGACAGCCTGAATCGGGGTCGCGCCCGGCGCGACCCCATCCTTTGAACCACGGGTTAGACAGATGACTAACAACAGGAAGATGACGATGATCGAAACACGAGGACGGAGAACCGATATGGATGCATGGGCAGACCTTCACCTGACCGGCCTGGCGCAGCGCCAGGCCGAACAAGTTGCCGAAGCCGAGCGCGACCGTCTCGTGCTGCGCAGGAGAACGCTGAAGGTGACGCCGGCGCCCTCGGCGAACCGGCGGGCGCCGGCCACGGAGCGCGGGCACGCGCAGGCGATCGCAGCCTGCACCGACTGCCCTGCCGGTCAGCCCGCCTGACTGATCGAGACACGCCTCTCGCGCAGTTCACGCTCGGGTTCGGCGGGCCGGACTGGACGGTGGAACGCACCGCCGACTGGATCGCCTGGCGCAACCGGCGCAATGTGCAGCGACTCGCCGCCATCGCGGTCTGATCGACGGCGGGCCATGCGGCCCGCAATCAGGGTCCGAGCGGCCCGGGCAGCGGTCCAGGTTCGTGGATA
>JANNUK010000025.1:0-7679 GCA_031395155.1 Chloroflexota bacterium
CATCGACCGTCATGTCACCCGGGGTCACCATCCCGACCCCGATGTTGTGGCGGGCGCCGGGGTTGATGACGATCAGTGGCGTGCCGGCGTCGAGCGCACCTCGGATCGCCGCATTGATCGCGCGAATGGGCTGGTCCTGGCAATCGACGATCTGCGTCTCAGGCGGCGGCATCGGCGACCTCCGTGCCAACCTTCCAGAGCCGATAGACATGACCACTCGGCTCCCGAGCGACCCCCGCAGGTCCGAGCGCCGAGCGGATCGCGATCTCCTCGTTGGCCACGGCCACGTAATCCGGGGTCTCGACGATGATCAGCGGCTTCAGCGCGAACGGGTCTCGGGCGAAGCCGAACTCGGTCGGTGTGGCCACCAGGTAGCTGAAGCTGCCGTCGAAGTCATCGAGCGACTGCGCGACCGCATCGGCGAGCGAGAGGCCCTTCTCGAGCTGATCGGCAAGATAGACCGCGATCACCTCCGAGTCGTTCTCGCTGAAGAAGCGCAACCCACGCTGCTCGTAGATCCGGCGCATCCGGTCGTAGTTGGTGATGTGGCCGTTGTGGACGGTGGCGAGATCCGGGATCCCGCGGGCCCAGAATGGCTGCGAGTGCGACAGGTCCACCTTGCTCTCCGTCGAGAGTCGGGTGTGGCCGATCCCGTGGCTGCCGCGGAAGGCACTCACGTCGAACGTCCTATCCAGATTGCCGGGCTCGCCGACCTGCTTGCTCAGCTCGATCGATCGACCAAGGCTGAGGACCTCGAAGCCGTCGTCGCGGCGCTCGATGGCCGAGCAGAAGTCGCGCACGCCGGCCGATCGGTCGACGACCAACCGCACCACGTCGCCGATCCGGCGCCGCTCGATGACCGTGCCGAGACCCTGGAGGCGCTCCGTGAGTCGCCGCTCTGCTGCGTCGGGGTCCTGGCGCTCGGGCAACTTGATCAGGCAAACCTCGCCGGCCGGGTTCGCGGGCCCGAAGAGGGCCATCCCCGCCGAGTCCGGGCCGCGCTGCGCGAGAGCCTCGAGCATGGCCAGCATCGTTCGACCCAGCGGCGCATCCGCGGTGCGCTTGTCGACGTATCCGGCGATCCCGCACATCTGTCGCCTCGCTCCACGGTGAAGAAAAATCTGCCCGGAGTTTCGCCCAGCCACGCGGCCCGGTTCCACTCACAGGTGAGACGAATGATAGAGGGGTCAGGGATGAGGCGCAACCTGGAGCACGCGATCGGACCGGCGCGGGGCCTGCGGTACGATGCCGCGCAATGGAATTGCTGCCGCTGCACGATGGACTGCCCGCCACCCCCGTTGGCGATGATCCGGCCGAGTTCCTCGAGCTGGCCATCAACCATGCGATCGGCGATCGGGTTCGCGACGAACGACGCCGGCTGGGGCTGACCCTCCAGGAGGTCGCCGCGCGCTCCGGGCTCTCCCTCGGGATGATCTCGAAGGTCGAGAACGCCCAGACGTCACCCAGCCTGCGCACCCTTGCGCGACTGTCCCAAGCGCTCGAAGTCCCGATCACGGCGTTCTTTCGCGGGTTCGAGGAGGAACGCGATGCGTCGTTCGTGAAGGCGGGAACCGGGATCGAGCTTGTGCGCGAGGGGACTCGCCACGGCCACCGCTACACGCTCCTGGCCGCACCCAAGGGACCGCAGCGTCGACTCCAGCCGTTCCTCGTCACCCTCGTCAAGGCGAGTGAGACGTTTCCGCTGTTCCAGCACGAAGGGGTCGAATTCCTGTACATGCTCGACGGCAGACTCACCTATCGCTTCGGGCGACACACGTACGACCTTGAGCCCGGCGACTCGTTGCTCATGGACGGCGCCGTGGCCCACGGTCCCGAGGCGCTGACCGAGTTGCCGATCCGGTTCCTGTCGATCACGGTTGAACCCGATCGGGAATCGGGGGCGGACCGCCCTGGCTGAGATTGCCGAAAGCGCAAACGGCCGGCGATTGCTCGCCGGCCGTTTCGATTCCTGACCTCGGAGAGGTTCAGTCCATCTGGTGGGGAGCACCCTGCTCGGTATGGCCGTGAAGCTCTTCCTCGCGAGCGATCCGAGCCGTTCCTCCGTGGAAGAGGACACGGTCCTTGCCGACCTCGTGGAACTTGCGGACGCCCTCTTCGCCATCGGCGGACTCCTGACGGGTCTGGAGGTAGTGCCAGGCCAGCCAGACAATCACGCCGATGACCACGAGGATGACCTCGGTCCCGACGAAGGGATAGAGCGGACCGATGTCCGCGGGGTTGCTGAACGAGTCAAGTCTTGTTTTCACCGTCGATCTCCCTTGGCTGCCCGTCGGTCGCCGCTCATGATCGGCCGCTCAGGAAGTCTGCTGCTTCTGCGCGCTCGGTCGACTCGTAGTCCGTCTCCACGTGAGCGAAGTACGGATACAGGTCTCCGGCCGCTCCGAACGCGTCGAGCCCGGCGAGCTCGATCTCCGGCGGAACGCGGAGCAACTTCATGGCGTCGAGCACCCTTGCCGCGATGTACCCGGGGATGAGCCCGAGAACACCGAACATGATGATCGCGCCGAGGAAGTTGCCGATCGGGTTGATGGCCGGGAAGCCATCAGGCGTCACGCCGAACCACGGCGCGGCAGTGCCCTCGATGGGTGCGGCGGCCGGGTAACCCCACAGGAGGAACCCTGCGACCACGACGCCCAGGAAGCCAGCGTAGCCGTGGACGGCAACGGCGCCGACCGCGTCATCGAGCTTCCAGCGTCGCTCGACGTAGTAATGCATCTTGTAGATGATCGTGACGACGACACCGCCGATGATCATCGCCTGGATCGGGTGATACAGGTCATTTCCGGCCGATGCCGAAATGATCCCGGCCAGGCCGCCGGACAGGGTCCAGTAGACGTCGCCCTTGCTCACCAGGTAACCGGCCATCATGCCGCCGGCCAGGGACATGAGGAAGTTGAAGGTG
This sequence comes from Chloroflexota bacterium, assembly GCA_031395155.1. Taxonomy (GTDB): domain Bacteria; phylum Chloroflexota; class Limnocylindria; order Limnocylindrales; family CSP1-4; genus CAKKPP01. Next base: position 2,924 of record JANNUK010000025.1, read on the forward strand.
ATCGCCGACAACGTGGTCGGCATGAGGTAGATGTTGGTGGCCGAGAAGAACGGCCCGGCATCGCCGCCGATATCCCAGACCGGGATGTTGCAGGCGGCGTAGAAGCCCCAGAACCCCGTATAGATGAGCAGCAGGCCGAGTGACGTCATCCAGACGTTGTGGGGCTTGATGACCCGCGGCTCCCCGTCGGCTCCGAAGCGACCGGCCCGACGGCCGAGGACCAGGAGTACGCCGAGAGCGGTGCCACCGGCGATCGCATGGATGACGCCCGATGCGTAGGCGTCGTGGTAGCCGAGAAGCTGGACCATCCAGCCCGCCGGGGACCAGCCCCAGGCTGCATCGATGATCCAGGTGACGGACCCGATCATCACGGCGATGACCAGGAACGCTCCGACGCGGATTCTCTCGATCGTGGCGCCGGAGATGATCGACGCGGCGGTCCACGAAAACAGCAGGAAGGCTGCCCAGAAGACGCCGGTGATCCGGTCCTGGAGGTTCGGACCCATGATGTCCGACCAGGCGTAAAAGATGTTGGCCGACTCGGGCAGGCCCATGCCGTTGTTGATGAACGGCCCGTTGACGAACGCGAAGTAGATCCACCAGCCGAAGAAGAAGAACGAAACGGTCACGACGGGGATGACCATGATGTTCTTCGTGAGCGTCTTGATCGCGTTCTTCGGCCTGGCGACGCCGACCTCGTAGGTCGCGAACCCCGCATGGATCAGGAACATCAGCACCACGGTCACCCAGTAGTAAAACTCGGTGAACAGGGTGTTGAGCGCATTGGGTAAGTCGGTCATACCTAGCCCTCTCTCCTGCCAGTAGAGGGAATGCGAAGACGCACGCGCCGCTTTCCCCTCTCGGTAGAACTTAGGCTAAGGTCTCTTAACTCGATGTCAACCCACCAAGGCGCGCGAAAGGGTGGAATCTACGTCTCGCGCGGCCCGAGCTTCAAGCCGCGACAGTCCTGCCGCACTCCGCGGCGGGCTTCGGGTCTCAGGTGGAGCGAACGCCCGTCGGGACCACTTCGCCGGCCTGACGGCGTGCCGCCGCGATCAGGTGGCTCAGCAACAGCGCGTTCGTCAGTGGTCCCACGCCACCCGGCACCGGCGTGATCGCCGACGCAACCGTGCTGGCCGACCCGAAGTCGACGTCCCCGACCAGCCGACCACCGACGACGTTGATTCCGATGTCGACGACCACCGCGCCGGGCTTCAGCATCGAGCCGGTGATCAGGCCCGGGTGACCGGCCGCAGCCACGACGATGTCGGCGCGACGGACGTGCTCGGCGAGGTCGGGCGTCTTCGAGTGGCATACGGTCACGGTTGCGTCGGCCTTGACCAGGAGGAATGCCGCGGGCATTCCGACCACGGCCGAACGACCGATCACGACGGCCGTCCGTCCGGCAATCGGGATATCCGAGCGGCGCAGGATCTCCACGGCGGCATGTGCGGTGGCCGGCAGAAAGCCGTCATAGCCCAGCCGGAGGAGGCCGGCGTTGAGCGGATGGATCCCGTCGATGTCCTTGACCGGGTCGATGACGTCGATGACCGCTCGAAGGGGAAGTCCCCGGGGCAACGGCATCTGCACGATGATCCCCGCGATCTGCGGATCGGCGTTCAACGTGGCGACGGCGGCGGCCAGGCTCGCTGGTGTTGTGTCGTCGCCGAGCTCGACGAGCCGCCCTTCGATCCCGACCGTCTCGCAACTCTTCAGGATCTGGCGGAGATAGACCATCGACGGCGCATCGGATCCGGCCGCGACCACGGCGAGTGCCGGCACCCGCCCGTACCGCGCCACGAAGGCCGCCACGTCGGTGCGGATCACGGCCTTGATTTCCGTCGCGATCGATGTCCCGTCGAGAATCCGGGCTGGGCCAGTGCGCACGGCCCCGACGGGGACAGCGCGATCGCGCGCGGGGCCGTCACTCATGCGAGGTTTCCCGGCGGCAGCGGCGGCTGGGCGGCGCCGGAAGCGACGATCTGATGGACCCGCGCGGCCAGCCGGGCGGTGTCTGCAAGAAGCGCGTCGACGCGCGCGGTCGCCCTGGCCGCGTAGGCCTCGTCGCCGATCGCCGGGAGGTTGATCCGAACGTTGGCCGCTGCGCCCCGTGCCGCGGCCTCCGCGAGCAGGGCGGCCACGTTCAGATCGCTCCCCGCGTTGACGTTGCTGCGGCCGGCCAGCAACTCGGCGGCCGCAACGAGCTCAAGGCACGCCTCGATACAGCGCAACGGCACGTCCGCCGCGCCACGTGCGGCACGCTGAACAGCCTGCGATCGTGCCGCCTGCTGCTCGGGCGTATCGCGGGGAAGCTTCGCAGCAGCGGCATACGCTCCGTACGCGGCCGCATCTTCTTCGGCGAGCCCGAGCAGACGGTCCGTGAGCTCGAGGCCGTGCGCCTTCGCGGTCGCGTGAACCTCGGCGTGGTCTGCGTAGCGCGGGCGTCCCTCGGACAGGGTGGCGACCATCGCGACCAGGCCGGCTCCCAGGCTCGCGGCAATCGCCGACGCGCTGCCTCCGCCGGGCACGGGCGCCGACGAAGCGAGGCGATCCACAAAGGAGCGTACGGTCAGGTCGCGAAACGACGGATCGGGCGCGACATCCTGCACAAGGGTGATTGTACGGGCCCGCTGCCGCCCGGGCAGCCACGCCCCGGGACTCGACCGACACCGAAGGGCGCTACCAGCCGTCGGGGTCGGGACGGGCGCGGTACCGGCGCACCCGCCCCGTTCTCACCGATGTCGCCGGGCGGTGGAGGAGACCGCTCGGCCGGGGAAAGTCCTCAGGCCGCGGGGCGCAGGTCCTCGAGACCATCGATGGTCCAGCGTCGCGTTCGATGCCGGTAGGTCAGGGTGAGACGCGCCTGCCTCGTGGCAACCTCGAACACCGTCCGCGGGCCGGAGACGATCGGGAATGCCGCCGACTCCTCGCGGACACCGACAACACGCGTGATCGGGAGAACGCGCGCACCCCAGGTGACCTCGCGCGGCGTGCCGCTGAACCAATCCGTACGGACCCGAACCTGCACCGGGTCGACTCGAACCATCGCCATCATGGGCTCCTTCCAGGGGGCAGTTATGGCGTCGACCGGGGCACTCGGCGACAGAACGTCTGTTCGATTGATGACCCCACAATGACCGAACGGATGTTCGATGTCAAGTGGGTTCGTGGCCACTTTCGTGCGTGGCCGTGTCACCTAGGCTGTCACGACTCGCGAACGGTTCAGTCGTCGGGCGGCGCTGCGTCGGGGGCCGTGTCCTGGACGTCACCCGAGTCGTCCGAACGATCGTCAAGTTCGGGATCGCCGGGATAGGTTTCGGCGGTAACGTCGTCCATCGGTTCGGCCGTTCCTGGCAGGCGGCGCTCGGGAGCGGTCATCGGGTCCCGCTCGAACGGTATCGGCAGCGCCGCGCGCAGCAGCCGAGCCCGCGTGACGGCACGATCGCCGAACCGCCGTCTGATCGCGTCCGCGGCCTCCGTCGCGCGGCGTCGACGCGGTTCCTCGGCGGGAAACAGCGCGAGCTGGTCTCGTTCGCCGAGCCCCGAGGCCGTTACGCCGAGGAGCCGAATCCGGAGCCCACGGACCTCGGGCCGGGCGAGGTCGAGGGCGGCTCGCCAGATCGGCTCGGTGAGATCCGTCGGCTCCGACAGCGTTCGCTGTCGGGTGATCGTGCGAAACGTCGAGTCGCGAATCTTGACGGTGATCGTCGCCGCCTTCACCTGCGAGGCGCGCAGACGTGCGGCCACTCCGTCGGCCATCGCGAGAAGCGTGCGCTCGATCACGTCCGCATCCGAGGTATCGACATCGAACGTGTGCTCATGGCCGATCGACTTTGCGGCATCGCGTCCCACCACCCGGTCCGGATCGATCCCGCGGGCCCGATCCGCCAGCGAAGCCCCGTGCTTCCCGAAACGACGGACCAGGAGGTCGGGCGGTAGCGCGGCGAGGTCACCGATGGTGCGGACCCCGTACTCCGCGAGGGAGGCAGCGGTCTGCTCGCCTACGCCCCACAGGCGACCGATCACGAGTGGCGCAAGGAACTCCGCCTCCTCGCCCGGTGGAACCACGACGAGCGCGTCCGGCTTGCGCAGGTCGGACGCGACCTTGGCGACCAGCTTCGTCGTGGCCACGCCGACGGACGCCGTCAAGCGGATCTCGGAGCGGATGGCCTCCCGGATCGCGCCACCGATCGTCGGCCCGTCGCCGAACAGCGCCCGCGACCCGGATACGTCCAGGAACGCCTCATCGATGGACACGGGCTCCACCAGCGGCGTAAACCGCCGGAGGATCGTCATGACCTCGCCGCTCACCGCCGCGTACTTCGCCCCGTCGACCGGCAGGAACACCCCATCGGGACACAGCCGCCCCGCCTGGCGGAGGGGCATCGCGGAGTGAACGCCGAAGCGGCGCGCCTCATAACTCGCCGCGCTGACCACGCCCCGGTCTGTTGGGCCGCCACCACCCACGATCACCGGCCGGCCGCGCAGCTCCGGTCGGTCACGCTGTTCGACGGCCGCAAAGAACGCGTCGAGGTCGACGTGCAGGATGGTTCGCTCGGTCACCCCGCCATCATGGCGTGCCGAGCGACGAGGCCGCGAGCGTCGAGGGTCAGTCCCACACGTTTCGTCGCCGGAAATGACGCCCGGTCATCCCGTGACCGGCAGGGGTCTAGCCCTTCGGCTCTACGACGATCGTGACCTCCGGCGTCATGCCGGCGAGAACCTTGATCGCCACCTTGTACGTCCCGAGCGACTT
>JANNUK010000040.1:0-6223 GCA_031395155.1 Chloroflexota bacterium
TCGCCCGGCTTGATCCGGTTCGAGGACGAGACGATCGCCACGATGTCCTGGCCGCCGACGCTGACGTGGAGGAGCTCGTCGTTGCCGAGGTACTCGACGACGTCGGCCGTCGCTCGGAACTTCGCGTCGCCAGCACCCGCCTCCCCGATCGCGATGTGCTCGGGGCGAAAACCGGCCACCAGCCCGTCGCGGCTGGCGTCGCGCACCGCGGCACCCAGGCGGCCGGGCAGAGGGATCGAAACCCCGGTCCCCGAAGCGAGCGTGACCGCCCCGTCGCTCCCGGTGGCCGTGACATCCACGAAGTTCATCGACGGACTTCCGATGAAGCCGGCAACGAACCGGTTGACGGGGTGGTCGTAGAGCTGCTGCGGGGGCCCGACCTGCTGAAGGATGCCCTCGTTCATGACCGCGATCCGCTGGCCCATCGTCATCGCCTCGACCTGGTCGTGGGTCACGTAGACGGTGGTCGTCTTGATGCGTTGATGAAGCCGCGCGATCTCGGCCCGGGTCTGGACCCGAAGCTTGGCGTCGAGGTTCGACAGTGGCTCGTCCATGAGGAACACCGCCGGCTCGCGGACGATCGCCCGGCCGAGGGCGACGCGCTGGCGCTGGCCGCCGGACAGCTCCTTCGGCTTGCGCTCGAGCAGGCCGGTCAGCTGCGTGGTCTCCGCCGCCTCGTTGACCCGGCGCGCGATCTCCGCCTTGTCGATCTTGCGCAGCTTGAGGCCGAACGCCAGATTGTCACGGACCGTCATATGCGGATAGAGCGCGTAGCTCTGGAAGACCATGGCGATGTCGCGGTCCTTGGGCGGGACGTCGTTCACGACACGATCGCCGATCTTGATGTTGCCGCCGGTGACCTCTTCGAGCCCGGCGATCATTCGGAGGGCAGTGGTCTTGCCACAACCCGAGGGCCCGACCAGGACCATGAACTCGCCGTCTGCGATCTCGATGTTCATGTCCTTGACCACCTCGACCGGACCGAAGCTCTTGACCACGTGGTCGAATGTCACGCTCGCCATGGCGGCACCTCCTCCTGCAGCCCAGTGACAGCGCGGGCCCATGCATCCAGTTCACGACGCGAGCGTCGCGCCTGGACGGGCCCCGTACGCGCCGCTGGCGTTCAGGAACTCCCATCGTAGGCGGGGCCGGTCGAATCGAGCAAGCGCCGCGGTTGCTCCCCCCGAACGAGTCGACGTCCTGGAGCGCGATTTGCCACGCGCCGGTAGGGTAGGTGAACCATGGACACGCGCCTGACGGCGCCGCGCCACCGTTGCGGTTGCCCCCGGACTCTGATCCCGGGACCGACGTGCCGGTCGTAGGTTCGGCACCGTCGTCGCCGATCGTCCGCGCCCGAACGCCGCAACAGCAGGAGGAACTTGATGACGACGACCGCGATCGACCAATCGATGAGCCAGGCGGACGACGGGATCGCGCCGGCAGTCCCCGAGCGACTCGCCGTGCCGGACGAGGGCCCCGCCGCCGACCAGGCCGCCCGCGTGGAGGGACTTCGGTCCGACTTCGACCAGGCCGAGGAGCGGAGCGAGGCCGCCCGTCAAGCGTACCTCGACGGCGTGCAGTCCGGCGTCGAGCAGGATGACCTGCGCGCACTGCGCGTCGCCTGGGACGGTGCCCGCTCGGCGCGCAACGCGGTCGAAACCCTGGTCATGGTCCAGGACGCGGCGATCCCTGCTCGCGACTGAGCGCGCTCGGTTCAGCCGGGTGGTTGGGGTGGCCTGCGGGGCTCGAACCCGCGACCTTCGGATCCACATTCCGATGCTCTGCCGATTGAGCTAAGGCCACCAAGTGCCGTGCTCGCGTGGACCGACCAAGCGGTCCCGGGGCCCGGGCCAGTGGGAGTGTACAGGGAATCGGTCGGTCGTCCGAGCGCGGGCGCCCCCTGCCCCGCGTGGCAGATCGGCGCACCCGTGGCATGGTCTCTAGACATCGCGACCAGAAACTGGCACGATACATCGGTATGAATGCCGACCAGAGAGATCGCGCCGACGCTGCCGCCCTGCGCATCGGGCAGGCCGCCGAGCTGCTCGGCGTGACGGTCGAGACGCTCCGGCGCTGGGAGACCGGCGGGCGCCTCACGACCTACCGGAGCAGCGGCGGCCAGCGGCTGGTACCGATCACCGAGGTCAGTCGACTATTGGCCGAGCGGCGCCGGGCGTCGCCGCCACCGCGGCCCATCGTCGCCCAATCAGCCCGGAATCGCTTCGAGGGGATCGTCACCCGCGTCGAGCGCGACAGCGTGGCCGCAGTCGTCGAGGTCATGTGCGGTCCGCATCGCCTGGTCAGCCTGATGACCGCCGAGGCAGTCGTGGAGCTGGGCCTGGAGGTCGGACGCGAGGCCGTCTGCGTGGTCAAGGCGACCAACGTGATCGTCGAGATCCCGGGCCGCTGACCCTGGGCGTCTTCGTGGACAAGCCGATCGCCGCGGTCCTGATCGTGCTCGTCGCGGCCGCGTGCGCGCTCCCGTCCGGCACGCGCGGCGATCCCAACGCGGCCGGCGCCACCCTCACAGTCCTCGCCGCAGCGTCGCTGCGCCTGCCCGTGGAGGAGGCCGCCCGGCGTTTCGAGGCGTCACACCCGGGGCTCATCGTCCGGCTGAGCTTCGCCAGCTCCACGGCGCTTCGGGTCCAGATCGAGCAGGGCGCCCCGGCCGACGTGTTCCTGTCGGCGGACACCGCGAACCCGGACGCGATCGCCGCCGGCGGGTTCGGGGACGGAGCGCCGATCGTCGTTGCCCGGAATTCGCTGGCCATCGTGGTTCCGCTGGCCAATCCGGCGTTGATTGACTCCCCGCAGGATCTCGCTCGACCCGGCCTCACACTGATTGCGGCCGGCGACGGTGTTCCCATCACCTCGTACGCCCGGCAGTTGTTCGACAACCTCGGGCGCGAACCCGGCTATCCGGACGGGTACAGCGCCGCGGTGCTGGCGAACGTTGTCAGCGGCGAGGATGACGTCAGGGCCGTCCTCGCCAAGGTCGAGCTTGGGGAGGGTGATGCCGGCGTGGTGTACGCCACCGATGCACGGGTGTCCTCCCGCGTCCGGTCGATTCCCATTCCGGTCTCGGCCAACGTCGTGGCCTCGTACGCGGGGGTTGCGCTCGAGGCGTCACGGCGTCCTCGCGAGGCGGCGGCGTTTCTGGCCTGGCTCGTCGGGCCCGAAGGGCGAGTCATGCTCACCGAGTTCGGGTTCGAGACGGGCCCATGACGGCGCTGCGGCGAACGCCGATCGCCGCGCAACTCCCGCTCGTCGCCCTCGGCGTGTTTCTCGGCCTGCCGGTTGTCGTGCTCCTTGGTCGCGGGATCGCCGGGGCGATCGCCGCGCCGCTCGATGCGACCGGCATGCTCACGGCGCTCCAGCTCAGCCTGTTCACGACGGCGGTCAGCCTGGCGCTCACGGTCGTGCTTGGCACCCCGGTCGCGCTGACACTTGCGCGGCGCCGGCCGCGAGGTTCCGCTCTGCTCGAAACGATCATCGACCTGCCGATCGTCCTCCCGCCGGCCGTGGCCGGGCTCGCGCTCCTCCTGGTGTTCGGACGCCGCGGGATCGTGGGCGAGCCGCTGGCGATGCTCGGTCTTGACATCCCGTTCACGACCGTCGCGGTGATCCTCGCCCAGACGTTCGTTGCGGCGCCGTTCTACGTGCGCTCGGCGCGAGCGGGATTTCGGGCGGTCGACCGGGACCTTGAGGATGCTGCCCGGGTGGACGGCGCAAGTGAGGTTGCCGTTTTCCGGACGGTGACGGCACCGCTCGCCGGAGGTGCCCTTGCCGCCGGGATGGTCATGACCTGGGCTCGCGCCCTCGGCGAGTTCGGTGCCACGATCCTCTTCGCCGGGAGCGTGATGGGGACCACCCAGACGATGCCGCTCTTCGTCTATGCCGAATTCGGTGCCGGCCAGCTGGACTCCTCGATCGTTGCCGCCTCGCTGCTCGTGGCGGCTGCCATGGCGGTCCTCGGTGCGGTGCGCGTGATCCGCTGGCGGACGGTCGACGCCCTCCGCTCGGTCGACTGATCCGGGCCCTGCGGTGGGGTTTGGGCCAGAGGCTGGGCGTGCGGTGGGTTCTTGTTCACAAGCTGGTACCCATCGCCGGGTGATGAGGGACCATCGCACCGCGGACCAGGACGGGTTCTGACGATACGGTCCTGACATCCGCGGGACGGTCCTGTGGACTTCATTGGGGTTCGCCCGTCGATGCACGTCCTCAGCGCCCTCCGCGGGATGATCCCGGTTCGTCGCCTTCCGCAGACCCTCACGGTCTCCCTTGCCCTTGCGCTCGTGCTCACCAGCGCCGGCCTGGCCACGCCGCCGGCCGCCGGGGCCTGGGACTCCGGGGCGTTCTCGCCGGAGTCCGAAGCGGAGTTGCTGGCGCTCCACAACCAGGCCCGCGCCAATGCCGGGTTGAAGGCGCTCGTCGTCGACGGCGCGCTGCGGGACTTCGCCCGGTCGCGCAGCAAGGACATGATCGACCGGGACTACTTCAGCCATTCCATCCCGCCGGACGGCCATTCGGTCTTCGACGAAATGCAGCAGCAGGGCTACTGCTTCAAGCTGGCCGGCGAGAACATCGGCTGGAACAACTACCCCGATGACGTGGCAACGGCCGCCGTCCACCAGGCATTCATGGACTCGACGGGCCATCGCAACAACATCCTCGGGGCGGCCTGGGACGTCATCGGGATCGGCGCGTACAAGGGCCCAACCGGGAAGAAGATGTGGACGGTCCTCTTCGTCGACCAGTGCGGAGCAGCCGCGACACCGACGCCGCCGCCCCCGCCACCGCCACCGCCACCGCCACCGCCCCCGGCTCCCACACCGAAGCCGACCCCCAAGCCCACGCCGAAGCCGCCGCCTGCCCCGGTCCCGGCACCGACGCCGACCCCCAAGCCGGTCGCGACGCCGGCGCCGGCGCCCACGCCAACGGCCACGCTCACGCCGACCGAGCCGCCCGTGGTGGACCCAACGTCGACGCCCGACCCGACCGACCCCGCGATCCTGCCTTCCGACGCACCCGACGACCCGGCCGCCGTGGCCGCGTCGACGAGTCGCGCGCAGGGAGCCGGGACCGGCGGCCGCGGCATCGGCGGACAGGGTTCGGGCGCGCTGGCCGAACGTCGACCGACCCTGCGCGTGCAGGAGACCCGGGCAGCGCCGGGGCTGTACCAGGCCATCGTGGGCACGGTGACCGGGTTCTTCTTCGGCGGGTGACCGGCTCCCGTCCCTGAGCACCCCGGTACACTCCGGGAGATGGCATGCCAGGTGACCCGTTCCCGACCGCGCGGATTCGCCGCGCCGGCCCCGGTTTCGTGCCCCACATCAACATGGAGGTTCACCTGATGTCGCCCATCCTCGAGGCGCGCGACCTGACCAAGCGCTACCGGCTGGGCGAGACCGACGTCGACGCCGTCCGCGGCGTGTCGCTCTCGGTCCAGGAAGGTGAGTTCGTGGCGCTCATGGGCCCATCGGGCAGCGGCAAGAGCACGCTGCTGCACCTGCTGGGCGGCCTGGACCGACCCACCAGCGGCGAGGTCGTCCTGCAGGGCGAGGTGGTGAGCGAGCTATCCGACGAGGAGGCAACGCGTCTCCGTCGCGAAAAGACCGGATTTGTCTTCCAGTCGTTCAACCTGATCCCCCTCCTCGACGTGACCGAGAACGTGGCTCTGCCGTTCACGATCGCCGGCGGATCGCGGGACGCCGAACAGGTCGCCCGGGTCCGGGATGCCATCGCCCTCGTCGATCTCGCCGACAAGGCCCATCACCGACCCGACCAGCTCTCCAACGGGGAGCGCCAGCGGGTCGCCGTCGCACGGGCCCTCGTGACCGCACCCGCGCTCCTCCTCGCCGACGAGCCCACCGGCAACCTTGACTACACGACCGGGTCGGAAATCCTCGATGCCCTGTGGCGCTCCTGTGTCGAGCGACGGCAGACTATCGTCCTGGTCACGCACGACTCGAAGGCGGCCGCCTACGCGGATCGGGTCCTGGTCATCGGCGACGGTCAGATCCAGGAGGAGATCGTCCTCGGCCGGCGCCAGGTCCACGACGCGACGCCGCTCATCACGCGGCTCGCCCAGCTCGGGCTCTGATCGTCCCGTGGGTGGCACCTTCTCGCTCGGTTGGCTCGCCTGGCGAAGCCTCGCCGCTCGACCCGTCCGCACGCTCCTGACCGCAATCGGGGTCGCGCTCGGGGTCGGCGTCCTGGCGGC
>JANNUK010000068.1:0-1990 GCA_031395155.1 Chloroflexota bacterium
GCCAGCCTGTCCGTGGCCGAGCGGCCGGGGCACGCCTACAACCCGCTGTTCCTGTACGGGGGCGTCGGCCTCGGCAAGACCCACCTGATGCACGCGATCGGGAACCAGGTCATCGCCAAGTTCCCGCGCAAGCGCGTCGTCTACGCCACGTCCGAGAAGTTCACCAACGAGTTCATCACGAGCATTCAGCAGGGCAAGATCGACGAATTCCGGGCGCGCTACCGCCGGATCGACCTGCTTCTCATCGACGACATCCAGTTCATCGCCGACAAGGAACGCACCCAGGAAGAGTTCTTCCACACGTTCAACGCGATCCACGAGGACGGCAAGCAGATCGTCCTGTCGTCCGACCGACCGCCGAAGGGGATCGTCACCCTCGAGGAGCGGTTGCGCAGCCGGTTCGAGTGGGGCCTCTTCGCCGACCTGACCGCCCCGGATCTCGAGACGCGGATCGCGATCCTTCGGGCGAAAGCCGAGGAGGGCTCCGTCCCGATCACGTCGGACGTGATCGAGTTCATCGCTCGCAAGGTCGTCAGCAACATCCGCGAGCTGGAGGGGGCGCTGAACCGGATCGTGGCGTACGCCAGCATGGGCGCCATACCGATCACGATCGAGCTCGCCCAGGCGGTCCTTTCGAACGTGCTCTACAACCCAAAGAAGCGTCAGGTGACCCCGGAACGGATCGCCCAGGCCGTCTCCGAGTACTACGGGGTTGGGCTCGACGCGCTGAAGGGCCAGAAGCGGGACAAGGCGATCGTCGTTCCACGCCAGATCGCGATGTTCCTGATGCGCTCGGAGACCGACGTCTCCCTGCTGAGGATCGGTGCCGAACTTGGCGGGCGCGATCACTCCACTGTCCTTCACGCCTGCGACAAGATCAATCGCGAGTCGGCCGGCAATGACGAGCTCCGGCGAGAGATCGCCGCGGTGCGCGAGCTGATCTACGCCGACTGACGGCCGCATGGTCGGGGCGCGCGGTGGACACACGTCGTGCCGCGGTGGACAACCCGGTACATGCGGCCCGCAACGGCGGCGTTGCGCGTGGATGGTCGGTTGCCTCGGTGGTCCCGCCGTGGACGGGTCGGCGGGTTGTCCACGGGCCGCCCCCGCCTCGTCCGCCAGATCGTCGCGCGCATCCCCACCGGCGCAGCGCATCGTCAACACGGTCGGCGTGTTCGTTCGTGCAGGGGCGTCCACGGCGTCCACAGGATGATGATGATGATGACGGAGTGAGTAGAAAGAGCGAAGATACACACCTCACCAACGACGATCCGGTTCGGACGAGCGGGTCCGTACCACACCTGTCGGAGACCAACGTGAAGCTTTCGGTCATGCAGGAGAACCTCGCGAGAGGGCTGTCCATCGTCAGCCGGGCGGTATCGTCGCGGAGCACGCTACCCGTCCTTGCGAACGTCCTACTGAAGACCGAGGACGCCGGGCTGAAGCTGACTGCCACGAACCTCGAGATCGGGATCACCTACTGGGTCCCGGGCAAGATCGACGACGACGGTGCCACCACCGTCCCGGCGAAGCTGTTGACCGACCTCGTCAACTCGCTCCAGGGCGGAGACAGGGTGGATCTCGAGCTCAGCGCAGGCGAGACCCTCCACCTGCGCTGCGGCCGCTTCGAGTCGCACCTGAAGGGAATTGATGCCGATGAGTTCCCGGCGATCCAGGTCGCCGGAGAGCGCCCTACCACCCGGATTGCGCAGCGCGTGCTGAAGCGAGCCCTCGAGGAGACGGCCTTCGCCGCCGCGAGTGATGAGGCCCGCCCGATCCTGACCGGCGTTCTGGTTCGGTTCGAGGGCGAGACCGTCACGCTGGCGGCCGCCGATAACTACCGGATCGCCGTCAAGACCATCCCGCTCATCGACCCGGTCGCGGACATCAGCATCGTCGTGCCCGCTCGCGCGCTGAACGAACTGACGCGGATCCTGGCCGACACCGACGACCCCGTCGAGCTCGTGGTCGCCCAGGCGCGCAACCAGGT
>JANNUK010000090.1:0-4835 GCA_031395155.1 Chloroflexota bacterium
GGCAGTTCACGCTGTCTGCGACGGACGCGAACCGGTTCTCGCTGCGGATCGCGCGGCAGATCACCTCTCGTTCGAAGGTCGTCGTCCACGACCACTGCTACCACGGCTCCGTGGACGAAGCGATCGCCGTCCTGGACGACCAGGGTCACGTCGTCCCGATCACGGGCAACGTCGGGCCGCAGGTCCATCCCCGCGAGACCACACGGGTCGTCCATTTCAACGACCTCGACGGCCTCGAACATGCGCTCGAGGATCGCGATGTCGCCGTCGTCCTCATCGAGCCGGCGCTGACGAACGTCGGGATCGTCCTCCCCGAGCCGGGCTATCTCGAAGGCGTTCGTGAGCTCGCACGGAAAACCGGCACGCTCCTGATCATCGACGAGACCCACACGATTTGCGCCGGCCCCGGCGGGATGACCGGCCGGGACGGCCTCGATCCCGACATCCTCGTCATCGGCAAGACGATCGGCGGCGGCATCCCGGTCGCGGCCTACGGCCTCTCCGAAGCGGTCGCGGTGCGGATCCGCGAGCAGTCGGCCCTCGAGGATGCCGACGTCGGGGGGATCGGCGGGACGCTGGCGGGCTACGCCCTGTCGCTGGCCGCTGTCCGGGCGACCCTCGGCGAGGTCCTCACGGACGAGGCGTTCGAACGGATGCTGCCGCTGGGCGAACGCTGGGCATCCGGCGTGGACGGCGTGATCCGCGAGCGCAATGTGCCGTGGCATGTGACCCGCCTCGGGGCACGGGCGGAGTACCACTTCATGGCGACCCCGCCGCGCAACGGCGCCGAGCAATGGGCCCACAGCGACCCGGCCCTCGAGCGGTTCCTCCACCTCTGGGCGATGAACCGTGGCGTGCTCATGACGCCGTTCCACAACATGGCCCTGATGTCGCCGTCGACCACCGAAGCCGATGTCCACCGCCACACCGAGGTCTTCGCCCAGGCGGTCGACGCGCTGTTCGGGTGATCCTGTCGGTCATCCGGCCGTGGCACGTCGGGGTGAACGTCCCGCGGATGATCGCGTTGGCAACGGCGATGCGTAGACTTCAGGTCATGAGAACGAGGATCACGGTGACGCTCGACGCCGACGTGGCCGATGGCATCGAGCGTGAGATGCGATGCACGGCCCGAACGATCGATGAGGTAGTCAGCGACGCCCTGCGCGCCGGCCTGCAGCCCGGTGGCACGGTAACGGTGGCACCCTTCACGGTCGACGCTACCGACCTCGGTCTTCGGCCTGGCTACGAAATCGATGGCATCGCCAGCCTTCTGGAGAGGATCGAAGACGGCAGTCCTCGTTGATCGTCTTCGACGGCCACTTGTTGATAGACCCCACGTCGTTCGGGGGCACCATGCGCGCGGCCGGATGTATCGAGTCTCGAATCAGCTTGCCGGACGGACCTCCACGGGCTCGCCAATCTCGCTCTCAGCGTCACCGTGGATGTCATCGCTGACGACTGGGACGAGTCGAGCCGGTGTCAAGGCGGTTTCCGGCAGCAAGTTCCCGGTGTCATCGAAGAAGCGCAGACGGCTTGCCGCGACGTACTCGGGTACGAGATCGATCCCGATCCAGCGTCGACCCGTCCGCTCGGCGGCCCAGCCGGTCGTCATCGAACCGCCGAAGATGTCGACGACGAGATCGCCCGGATCGGTCAGGAACTTGATGAACCACTCCGGAAGCTGCACCGGGAATCGTGCTGGGTGGAGCTTCAGGCCAGCCTCGGCGACACGGGCAAGATAGCGGCCGTTGCTGTCGTTGTTCCCGAGCGTGAGCACGTTCCCCGGGATCGCACCGCCGTGATCCTTCTGGAACGTCGCCTTGGCCAGATGACCGCTCGGGCGCCTCATCGGCCGGAAGCCACGCTCGATCAACCGGACCATGTCGTCGGAATACCGCACCAGGACATTGCGGTTCGAGGCCTTTGGTCGCTCGGTCTTCGACAGCCACCAGCACGGCTCGACGCTGTCCTTGACCCGGATGCGCTGCACGTTGACCCACTCGGCCGGCGTCGGCATCTTGGCCGGGTTGTACCAGTACACCTCCTGCGCGAGGTGCAGGCCGACCTCGTCGACCAGCGCGATGAGCAGTCGGAAGTGGTACAGCGAGCGAACCGGGTGCCCCTTCCTCCAGGCCCCGCCGATGTTGACCACGAACGACCCATCGTCGGTCAGGACCCGGCGGACTTCGTGGGCGAACGGCAAGAACCACGACACGTAGGAGTCCTGGCTTTCGTTGCCGTACTCCTTCTTGAACTCCAGCGCGTACGGCGGCGACGTGATCACGAGGTTCACGGACGCATCCGGCATCGCGCGGAGGAGCTCGAGCGAGTCGCCCTCGTAGACCGCGCCCCGCCTCGTCTCGTACGCGGGCCTGTGCCCAGGATCGCGATCACAGCAGCTCAGCCATGTCGGGCGTCCACGGAGTGGTCAGGGGCTGAGGGATCACCTGGATGACCTCCAGGTACCGATCGTCCGAGGCCAGCGTTCGAAGGTCGTCGATACGGGCGAAGATGTACGCCCACTCACCGGTGCGGTTGTAGAGGCACACGGCAAGGATGTCGAATTGGTCGGCACGGTAGTAGCGACTCATTGGATCGCTCTTGCTCGCCCTGGTCTTCTGTGTTTCCGCCCGGAGCAGCCCCGTACCCGATCGAACGCTCTTGGCCTCGACGGTGATCGGCGCCCCACTCGGCAGCCAGACCACGAAGTCCGGCAGCCCGTCGAGGTCCTGTCATTCGTACCGATCGATGACGCCGCGCACCTGGAGCCCATCGAGATATCGTGCCGCGAACAGCTCTGCGAGCTTGCCCTTGAGATCGGCCCGCGCCCGGAACCCGTTCTCGAGCGCGTCGAGGATGTCGCGCGCCGACGCGTTGAGCATTCGCTCGACCGGGTGGCCGATCGAGTTCGTTCGACGGCCGGGCCCCGGGTCGATGTATTGGACGGCATCCGGATCCCCGGGTCGGTCATCAGACACGGTCCGATTCTACGCCCGACCGGATGTCGGGGGGGCCGCGACTGCTGCGGGGCCGGGTGTCCTCGGTTCAGCGACCATCGCCGATGTCATGGATGGCGCCTGCAACGCGTGCCATCCAAGCTGGCATGACACCCCGTTAGCATTGCGGAAACGCGGCCGGACGGGTCGTGCGAGGGAGGACGCGTGCAGCTCGTCGACGGCCAGCTCATCGTCAGCGCCAGCGATCTCGTCGGCTTTCTCGAATGCGATCACCTCGTCACGCTCGAGATGGAGCGGACCCGTGGCGAACGCGAGAAGCCGTTCCGCGACGATCCGCAGCTCGAGCTCATCCAGAAGCGCGGCTACGCGCACGAGCAGGCATACATCGCGCGCCTCCGCGCGGAGGGCCGCGAGGTCCAGGAGATCGACACCGGCGACCTGAAAACGCCCGAGCAGCTCCGGGCGGCCGAGGCGCAGACCCTCGCGGCGATGCGGGCCGGCGCCGACGTCATCTTCCAGGCCACGTTCTTCGACGGGCGCTGGCGCGGGCACGCCGACTTTCTGATCCGCCGCGACGACCGGCCGTCGAACCTCGGCGCCTGGAGCTACGACGTCGCCGACACGAAGCTGGCGCGGCGGGTCAAGGCCGCGGCGATCCTCCAGATGTGCGTCTACGCGGACCTCCTCGAGCGCCTCCAGGGCATCGCGCCGGAGACCGTGTCGGTGGTAACGGGCGACGGCGTGGCCCATCCGCATCGGCTCGATGACTACGCGGCCTACTACCGGGCGGCGAAGGCCCGCTTCGAGGAGCGGGTCGCAGCGGACGCAGCGGCCGGGGCCGCGGCAGTCCCCGACACCTACCCGGAGCCCGTCGACCATTGCCGGGTCTGCCCGTGGTGGAGCGTGTGTGTCGACCGTCGCCGCGCCGACGACCACCTCTCGATCGTGGCCGGGGCCGCTCGCACGACCCGCCGAAAGCTCGTGGATGCGGGGGTCCCGACGCTGACCGCGCTCGCCGAACTGCCTGAGCATGCGAAGGTCTCGAAGATGACGCCGCGCGTCCTCACTCGCGTCCGCCGCCAGGCGGCACTCCAGCTCGACCACAGGCGCACCGGCAAGCTCAGCTACGAGCTCATCCCGCCCGACCCGGACCAGCCCGGGCGCGGCCTTGCCGCACTGCCCGAGCCCTCACCCCTCGACGTGTTCTGGGACATCGAAGCGGACCCGTGGGCGATCGAGGATGGCCTCGAGTACTTGCTCGGCTACGTCGTCATCGATGGCGGCGAGCCGGCGTTCCATGCCCTCTGGGGCCACGACCGCGAGGGCGAGAAGGCGGCGTTCGAGGCCTTCATCGATCTCGTCATGGAGCGGCTCGCGCGTGACCCGGCGATGCACGTCTACCACTACGGCGGCTACGAATCCGGCGCGATGAAGCGGCTCATGCAGCGCCACGCGACGCGCGAGGACGAGGTCGACGCGCTGCTCCGCGGCAGAGTCCTCGTCAACCTCTACGACCACGTCGTGCGCAGCGGGATCCGGGCGTCGGTCGAGTCGTATTCGATCAAACAGATCGAGAAGTTCTACCTGCCCGAGCGTGAGGGCCCGGTGACGAGCGCCGGCTTTTCCGTCGTCGAATACGAGCGCTGGATGGAGTCGAGGGACCCGTCGATCCTCCAGGACATCGCCGACTACAACCGCGACGACTGTGTCTCATGTCTCGGGCTCCGCGACTGGCTCGAGGGGCTGCGGGTCGAGGCGGCGGCGCTGTTCCCGGACGGCGTGGTGCCGCGGCCGGGGTCCGAGGAGACGGCGCCATCGGAGGCTGTTTCCGCGAAACGCGCCGAGACGCGGGCGCGCGAGGACGCGCTGCGGGCCGGG